>JBPCWJ010000110.1:0-11911 GCA_051009635.1 Rhizobiaceae bacterium | reverse complement strand
GTGAGGGCTGGACACTTGAGGCAATCCATACACCGGGCCATACAGCAAATCACATGGCATTTGCCTTGCGGGACCGTAACATCCTTTTCTCAGGTGATCATGTGATGGGATGGGCGACATCCATTGTAGCGCCACCGGATGGGTCTATGTCGGATTACATGGCGTCGCTGGAAAGGCTATCCTCAAGAAATGAAAGCACCTATTTTCCCGGACATGGCGGCAGGCTGGACAAGGCGAGAGAATTCACAAGGGCATTGAGGGCTCATCGCAGGATGCGTGAATCGGCAATTCTCTCAAGAATTCGCAAGGGCGACAGGACAATTCCCGAAATCGTTGCCGTAATATACAAGGATACCGATCCAAAACTACATGGGGCGGCGGCCTTGTCGGTCATGGCGCACTTGGAGGACCTGGTGGCAAACGGCCTTGTTGAAACGAACGGGCCGGTTTCGATAGACGGGAATTATTATCCGGCGTCCGGTTGATGTCAGCCAGGTCGAGAAGGAATGGCAAGGATCAAACTAGCCTTCGCCAGAAATACCAACCAGTGCCTTGTCCAGATCAGCCAGGAATGCCTTGATCGTATCGGCATTCGAGCCAAAATCATGCGGCCCCCATCTGGAAGAAGCCCGCATATCGACAAGCGTGGTTTCCTCTTCCGCGATGATGTGAATTAGCACATCCCGTTTGAAACCGTAAATCATGCTGGATGCAACTGCTTCGATTTGCACGTCGAAAGGTGTGGCTTTCTCAAGCTGTGCTTCTTCTTCAGAAGCCTTGTCTTCAGTCTCAGCGGTATTGGCCTGAGAAATTTCATTCGGTAATCCGCGTGTCTCCGTTACCGGCCATTTCCGGCGAGCGATCAGTTCGGAGACCGCCTGATAAACACGATTTGCACCAGCATTATAGCGGCGTGAACCAATCTCGGGAAAACTGACAAGCAACAACTCGGTATATTCGGCATCATATTCGGCAAACGGATTTATACCTTCCCTTCCCAGAATATCGCGCACGCGCTGTGCCTTGTTGAATTGTGGAGGTGAAAATGGATTGGTGGAAACATCGCTGATCAGAGGTTTTGTTAAAGCCAGATAGCCAAACCATACAAATGGAGCGAGAAGCAATATCACCAGAATTATGCCCCTGATCGTTGCCTTGCCACCCCGCTGACCGGAATTCCATAAATCCAGAAACGCCCTGAAACCCAGCGCAAGGCTGATCAGGATCAAGATAAGGCCAAAACCAATCAACCAAAATGCCTGTGGCGAAGTGATTTGCCCAGAACGATGTAAAAGAATCGAAATCAAGAAATACGGAATGCAAACGAAAGCAATCCGTTCACACCATTTGGCGGAAAATGACCATTTGCGTCGGTAAACTCCAACCATTGGCGACTGCAAACCTTTCAAAAAAAATATTTTGCCACCGAATAACCGAATTTTTTCAACCCGGCTAGCCATGTAGCAGAAGAGGTTGCAGAAGATTGCCGCAACTGTGGCAAAAAATTCTTTTTTTCGCCCAATTAACGCCAAGCCTGACGGGTTTGATCTGCACATAGCTGGCGGAGGCGAGACAAGTTACGGGTAGGCTTCAATGATGGGTTTCAAGGGAAAATCACAATTTTGGAAAAAGAACCGTTCCGGCACCAATCTGGTGCTTGTTTCCGATTCCAGTCAACTTGCAGAGATACCTCATATCGTAGAGGGTGCGATTGAGGAAAACGCTTCTGACGAACAGTTTCTGGAGGCAGGTCTAACCGCTGCGGAGCAGGCAGGCTGTATGCTGCTTTTCGAGATTCCGGCAATGCTAATGGAAAACAATGGCGACCGCGCTGCGGTTGTTCACTGTACCCGCGACGGCAGCGATGAATTGTTTTTCATGGTGCTTGATTCGACCAGTGGTGAGGTATCACTCGTTGCGGAAGAAGAAGTACCGGAAACCGTTGCTGACTTTACCCGCTCCTATGCAGGTGTTCTGTCATTGATGGCAAATGTTCAAAGCCTCAGCAGTTCCCGACTGCAATAGACTCTCTTCAAACAAGTGCGCAGGCCCGGCCACGCGATGCGAAACTCAATTTCGCATCAGCATGGCAGTGGTTAATTCGACGCGGCAAAAGGCTCAGGATTTTTCCGAATTTTTTATTGCTGCCTGGGCTGAGGCCAGGCGGGCAATGGGAACCCTGAATGGTGAACAGGAAACATAAGCGAGGCCAACTGATTCAAAGAAGGATATTGAAGCAGGGTCACCGCCATGTTCACCACAGATTCCCAGCTTGATCCCCGGCCTGGCCTTTCGGCCGGATTGGGAGGCCATTCGTACCAGTTCTCCCACGCCGTCTACATCAATTGAGACAAAGGGATCTTTTTCGATGATTGCCTTTGCCTGATAGGCGGGCAAGAATGAAGTTGCGTCATCCCTGGATATACCAAAGGCTGTCTGGGTAAGATCATTCGTTCCAAATGAGAAGAATTCGGCGGTTTCGGCAATTTGTTCGGCACGAATCGCTGCCCTTGGCAGTTCGATCATGGTTCCCACCAGATATTCAACCTGCTGGCCGGTTTCCTCCATTACGGTTTTTGCGACCGCATCAATATGGGTCTTGATATAGTCCAGCTCAGTTTGAAGACCAACCAGCGGCACCATGATTTCCAGAATTACCTTGGACCCGGTAGATTCTCCTGCCTCTATCGCAGCCTCGATTATTGCGCGGACCTGCATTTCCGTGATTTCAGGGTAGGAGACCGCCAGGCGGCAGCCGCGATGCCCAAGCATTGGATTGAATTCCTTGAGCGCATCAGCACGCCGACGCAGGTCTGCCGGCTCCATTTTCATCAATGAGGCGACCTGCTCCAATTCATGGTCGAGATGCGGGAGAAATTCATGCAATGGCGGATCAAGCAACCTGATTGTCACAGGCAATCCCGCCATGATCTCAAACAATTCGATGAAATCGGAGCGCTGCATGGGAAGCAGTTTGGCGAGCGCTTTTCGGCGATCCTGTTCGGTATCGCATAGAATCATTTCACGCATGGCGACAATGCGGGCCTCATCAAAGAACATGTGCTCCGTCCGGCACAGACCTATCCCCTCTGCCCCGAAGTTTTGAGCTGAACGGGCATCTGCCGGAGTTTCGGCATTTGCGCGGATTTCCATGCGGCGGAACTCGTCTGCCCATTGCATGATGGTTCCGAAATAGCCTGACAATTCCGGCTGAACCATCGGAACACTACCCGCAAGGACCTGTCCGGTTGAACCATCAATCGTGATCGTATCGCCCTTTTTCAGCGTCCGGCCCGGAACCCGCAACTCGCCAGCGTCGTAGTCGATCCGCATTCCACCAGCACCCGAGACACAGGGCTTGCCCATGCCGCGAGCTACTACCGCGGCGTGGCTGGTCATCCCTCCACGAAGCGTCAAAATTCCCTGTGCAGCATGCATACCGTGGATATCTTCCGGGCTGGTTTCGATGCGAACCAGAACGACATTGTAACCCTGCATCGCCATTTCTTCGGCTTCATCGGATTTGAAGACGATTTCGCCGGTGGCAGCACCCGGTGAGGCCGGAAGCCCTGAAGCAATCACGTCTCGATGCGCCTTGGGGGAGATTGTTGGATGAAGAAGCTGGTCGAGAGAGGCGGGATCGATCCGCATCACAGCTTCCTGCCTGCTGATCAGGCCTTCTTCCGCCATTTCGACAGCAACCCTGAGGGCAGATTTGGCGGTGCGTTTGCCAGCTCTCGTTTGCAGCATCCAGAGCTTGCCGCGCTCTATCGTGAACTCCAGATCCTGAATATCCCGGTAGTGGCCTTCAAGTTTTCCAGCGATTTCCTGAAATTGGGCAAAGGCCTCCGGCATCAGCTTTTCCAGGGATGGTCGTTCCGAACCGGCACTAACACGCGCAGCTTCCGTAAGGTCCTGTGGTGTGCGGATGCCTGCAACAACATCTTCGCCCTGCGCATTGACCAGGAATTCGCCGTAGAGCAGTTTCTCGCCTGTTGAGGGATTACGGGTGAAGGCAACACCGGTAGCCGAGTCCTTACCCATATTCCCGAATACCATTGCCTGAATGGTGACAGCCGTTCCCCATTCGGAGGGAATATCATGTAGCTTTCGATAGGTGATGGCGCGCTGGTTCATCCATGAGGAAAAGACCGCACCAACAGCACCCCATATCTGTTCCTTGGGATCCTGCGGAAACTCAATATCCATTTCGCGAACTATCAGTTCCTTGTACCGGTCGATCACGTCGGACCAGTCAGCAGCGGTTAAATCCGTGTCGTTGTGATAGCCGCCTTCAGCCTTTGCGTTGTCCAGAATTTCTTCAAACAGCTCATGGTCAACACCCATGACCACGTCACCATACATCTGGATAAATCGCCGATAGCTGTCATAGGCAAAACGTTCGTCGCCAGCCTCGTTTGCCAATGCTTCAACCGTTTCGTCATTCAGGCCAAGATTAAGAACGGTATCCATCATGCCCGGCATGGATGCGCGAGCACCTGACCTTACAGAGACCAGAAGTGGATTTGTCTTTGAACCGAATTTCCGACCGGTTACCGCTTCAATGTGTTTGAGCGCCTGATCGATCTGGTCTGCCAGCCCATCAGGAAATGCCTTGCCATTTCCATAATACCAATTACACGCACCGGTCGTGATCGTGAAACCGGGCGGTACCGGAAGGCCCAATGAGCACATTTCTGCAAGATTGGCACCCTTCCCGCCAAGCTCGTTACGCATTGATGCATTGCCTTCGGCTTTGCCGTCCCCAAAGGTATAAATCCACTTTTCCATGGCTTACCGGTCCTGATCTGCTGCCCAAGCGAAATAAATTTTATTGTGCAGTGCAATAAACCATATTTTTAATAGATTCCATGGATGATCTGCTGAATCGGTACAAATTCAACCAAAAAACACAAAAAAACGAAAAATTACCCGGCTTCGCGTATCTTTTCGGCTTCTTCCAGGTTCACCGAGACCATCTGGCTGACGCCGCGCTCTGCCATTGTCACCCCAAACAGACGGCTCATGCGCGCCATTGTAATCGGATTGTGGGTGATGATCACAAAGCGGGTATCGGTTGTCGAGGCCATTTCATCCATGAGGTTGCAGAAGCGCTCGACATTGTGGTCATCCAATGGTGCATCCACTTCGTCCAGCACACAAATGGGTGCCGGATTTGTCAAAAAGACCGCGAAAATCAAGGCCAGTGCCGTCAATGCCTGTTCGCCACCAGATAGTAGAGTCATTGTCTGTGGGCGTTTGCCTGGTGGGCGTGCAAGTATCTCAAGACCCGCTTCCAGCGGATCATCGGATTCAACAAGCTGAAGCTCGGCGGTTCCGCCACCGAATAGATGGGTGAACAGGCGTTGAAAATGGCCGTTTACAACATCGAATGCTTCCAGGAGACGTTCACGGCCTTCCTTGTTCAGGCTTGCAATGCCATGCCGCAATCGCTTGATGGCTTCAACCAGATCATCGCGTTCGGAAATCAGCGCATCGCGGCGTTCACTGATTTCAGCCTGTTCGGCTTCGGCTCTGAGATTGACCGCGCCCAAACGCTCACGTTCAGCTTTCTGCTTTTCCAGGCTTTTTTCGATTGTCTGTGCCTGGGGCAATTCGGCGGACGGGTCCGCTTCGGCCATGGCTAGCGCGTCTTGCGGAGCGCAATCAAGCTCATCGCGTATCCGTTTCTCGGTTTCGTCACGACGCTCAACTGCAGCAGTCACGCGCTCTTCTGCGCGGGCCCTACTCTCCCTTGCCTCCGACAATTGGGCCAGAGCGGATTGCGCCAGTTTGTCCGCTTCTGCAAGTTCCGTCTCAGATTTCGCAAGCGCGTCGGCTGCATCCTTACGAACTTTCTCGGCTGCTTCCACCTGGTTCAGCAGTTCACGGCGCCTGTTATCCATCTCGGCAGGTGCATCTTCCATCCGGGCAAGTTCAGCTGCAGCTTCCGACTTTCGAGCGTTCAACTCCGTAATCTGACTGGATGCATTCTCGGCACGATTGCGCCAGGTCTCCATTTCAGCGGAAATGGCTGAAAGCCGCGAATTACGTGCCTGGTTCTCGCGATTGAAGCCCTCAACTTCCGCCCTCATTACGGCAAGCTCAGACCGCTCCTGTGCCAATTTGGACCGCTTGTCTGCCAGATCAGCCTCAAGTGCGGTAATGTCCGGGATTGCCGCAAGAGAAGTTTCAGCTTCCTTGTGCGCCTGCCTGCTTTCCTCGATGTCGGTCGTGATACGTTGCCGCGCTTCCTCAAGTGCGGAACGGCGACTCGTATACTGGCTAACCGATCGCTCGGCGGTTGCCAGTTCATCGCGCGCTGAGGCCAGTTCCTGATTGACCGAGCGCCAGGCCTCACGTGCACCGCGCTCACTTTCAATGGCTGCGGCGGTAGCTTGCTTGCCATTTTCGAGCGCAGCTGCCGCCGCTGCTACGCTATTGGATGCGGCAATTGCCTCCTTGTCGAGTTCGACAAGCCGATTTTTCTGCGCCAATCTCTGGGCAGCGGGCGTCGGTGCTTCCGCGCCTGCCACAAATCCATCCCAACGCCAAAGGTCGCCTTCGATGGAAACAAGGCATTGACCCGGCAATAGTTCAGCTTGAAGCCGGTCACCACGTTCCTTGTCGACCACTCCGATTTGGGCAAGGCAACGCGCCAATTCCCGAGGGGCCTCCACGACCGACGCCAGAGGTTTGGTACCTTGCGGCAACTGAGGATCATTCTCTGATGGTTCGACCAGTCCCCAATAAGCAGGCGCTGAATTATCTGCCGGTATATCCAGATCCTCACCAAGGGAAGCACCCAGCGCAAGCTCATAACCAGGTTCCACCTTGATTTTCTCGACAATTGCCGGAAACAGTTCCTGCGCTCCGGAGTTTAAAATATTGTTGAGTGTTCTGGCTTCCGTTTCAATCCGATCAAGCTCGGCTTGTGCCTGAGTGACGGGGTCGCGTAATTCCTGCTCTGCCAATCTGGCCTTTTCCGTCGCCTTTTCTGCCGCCAATGTATCGGCTTCACAATCCTGAGTACGTTTGTCGAGCAATTCAACGCGTTCTGCTATGCGGGCAGAATCATCCAGTTGAGCAATTTTTGCCTGTAGTTCGCCCAGTTCGGAATCTGTAGTAGCCAACTGCGTTTCCAGGCGCTCAACGCGAAGGCTGCCATCTTGCACAGCGCGTTCAAGCTCGGATTTCCGGGCTTGCTCGCGGGCCAGTCCCGATGTCGCCTCGGAAAAATGCGTTTCGCTGGTACCGAGCTTTGCAGAAGCACTTTCAAACTGTTCCTGTAATTCGGATTCACGATTACCGATATTGGTATTTTGCTTTTCCAGTTCCGATTGTTCGGAAGCAAGGCGTTGCAAAATTTGCTGATTTTCGCCGACGATGTTTTCTTCACGGTGGATGTCTGCCTCCACATCAGACACACGCTTTACCAGTTCCTGCTTGCGTGCCTCTATCCGGCGAAATTCTTCCTCGATTTGATTGCTGGCAATGGTCAGCCGCTGCAGAGCTGCTGCAGCCTTGGCCTCATTGTCTCGCAATCCCGGCATATGCGAGGAAATTATGGCTTGTTCCTTTGCGCTTTGCGCCTGTGCTTCGGCTTTCTCTCCAACCAGTGATGAAGCCTCGGAATATTGCGATTGTGCACTTGCCTCTGCCGATTTGGCCTCCGACCAGCGCAGATGCAGCAACAGCGCTTCAGTCTTGCGGATTTCGGCTGACAGGATCCGATAGCGATTTGCCTGCCGCGCCTGGCGTTTCAGACTATCAAGCTGGGTATCCAGTTGGGCCAGAACATCTTCAAGGCGCTCAAGATTTTGGTCCGCGGCGCGGAGCCTGAGTTCTGCTTCATGACGGCGCGAATGCAGGCCGGATATACCTGCCGCCTCCTCAAGCAGGGCCCGGCGGGCCTGTGGCTTTGCCGAAATCAATTCCCCAATGCGGCCCTGCCCTACCATGGATGGTGAACGGGCACCGGTCGAAGCATCGGCAAACAACAGGTGCACGTCCTTGGCGCGCACTTCCTTGCCGTTAATCCGGTAAAGAGAACCTGCCTCGCGCTCGATGCGGCGGCTTATCTGTAGTTCGTCAGCATCATTAAAGGCAGCGGGAGCGGTCCGGTCAGTATTATCGAGAAACAGTGTCACTTCTGCCGTGTTACGGGCTGGCCTGCCACCCGAGCCGGAAAAGATCACATCGTCCATACCCGAAGCGCGCATGTTCTTGTATGAGCTTTCGCCCATTACCCAACGCAGGGCTTCCACCAGATTCGACTTGCCACAGCCATTTGGACCGACAATTCCTGTCAGCCCGTCTTCGATCATGAATTCGGTGGGTTCGACGAAGGATTTGAATCCCAGACAGCGGAGCTTGACGAATTTCATCGAACAAATGCCTCGTCAAATTCTGCTGATCCCTGACAGGCACACAAGGCCAAGCTCGCGGTCAGGGATTGCCGCGAGCGAAGATGCCGGTCGTCAAAGGTATTTGTCGATAATTTCCGACATTTCCTCGACAGATAGTGCGCCTGTGTGTTTTTCGCCATTTATAAAGAATGTCGGCGTCGATTGTACGCCGTAGTCCCTTTCCGCCTTTTGCCTCACCTGCTGTACTTTGTCCAGCAAGGGCTGATTCTTCAAGCAGGCCTCAAACGACTCCTGTGTAAAACCGGCCAATTTCGAGATTTGCAGAAGCGGACCGCGTGCATCCTTTGCCCGCGACCAGTTGGCCTGCTGTTTAAACAAGACATCGATAAGGGGATAATAGCTGTCTGCAGGCGCGCAACGGGCAAGCATGAAAGCGGCAGCAGCGCGCGGATCGAACGGGAATTCACGAAGAATCATCTTTACCTTGCCTGTATCGATATATTTTTCCTTCAGGCCGGGCAGTGTCTGATTATGGAAAGTGGCGCAGTGCGGACAAGTCATAGAGGCATATTCGACGATCGTAACCGGCGCGTTTTCGTCTCCCATCACCATATCCGGCAGAGCCTGCTCTTCGAGAAGTTCGTCTGCTGTCTGAGCCATGGCACTGTCAACCAATGTCACAGGCCTTCCCGACATCAGCCATGCACCGGCTGCGGTCATTGTAAGAGCACCTGCGCCGATGAACTCAAGCAATTGACGGCGTGCGATAGTCATGATGGGGAACCTTTCATTACGATTGTTTCGTTGATCTCGTGCCACAATTAGTCATCAAATACACCAAAAACATGCGGCAATGCCGCACATTTGGATAAATTGCGTGTTACCAAATGGCGGCTGAACAGCATCTGAACAGAATTTTGGAACATCTCATTGTTGGTCAGGGCCGATTCCTGGCTTGTTTTGCCATTACTCCAAGACCGAGTTTTTCAAGACTTGCCCGCAATTGCGGATCATCAATTCGTTCGAGGACGGAATCCAGTTTCTTTCTCGATTCATCATCCAATTCCGGCAGTTTGGGAGCCAGGTTTCTCTTCAACCGGGATACGGGCCTTTGGACCAGTTTTATGTTCCTGATCGCATGAAACCCGAAGAAGAGATTAACCCTTTCAACAAGCTGGGAAGTTTCGTGCTGAATCAGAACTGCTCGCGCACCATCGCAACGAACCACCAAGGTTCCCGGTGAAAACGATTCATCATCACTCGCCCGGCGGGGCCAGTTGATTTTTTCCGGCATGGTATAGTCGGCATGTTGTTCACCAGCGATATCGGGCCATGCCGTCACAAGATCAATCGTCATGGCAGCCCTTCTGGCAATCACCGGAGCAAGAACCTTTGAGGCCAATTCGGCCATTGGCCGGGCATTACGTCGCCTGCGCGATCGTGTTTCTTGCGGGTTTTTTTCACCCATTCAGGTTCAATCCCTTGATTTTGCCGGACAAAAGCCGACCTTGTCGCAATGCAGACAAATGTTGATTCCCCAATGCGAGATTCGCCTTCCTCATTGTTACTCGCATGGTATGACAAGCATTCGCGGCGTATGCCGTGGCGTATCGGGCCACAGGACCGCCAGGGCGGCGTCAAGCCAAACCCATATCATGTTTGGCTGTCGGAAGTCATGCTGCAGCAGACACAGGTTACAACTGTTGCTGAATATTTCGGGAAATTTCTTCTGAAATGGCCCGAACTGACGGATTTGGCGGCCGCTGATACCGAAGATGTCATGAAGGCCTGGGCGGGTCTCGGCTATTATTCAAGAGCTCGGAACCTAAAGAAATGCGCCGACATGCTCGTCCGGGATTTTGCAGGAAAGTATCCAGAAACTGCTGTTGAACTGAAGAAGCTGCCTGGAATCGGTGATTACACCTCCGCTGCAATTGCAGCAATTGCATTTGATGAATCAGCAGCCGTGGTCGATGGCAATGTGGAGCGCGTAATATGCCGCCTGCATGAAATCGAAACGCCATTACCGAAGGCGAAGGCAGAGATCTCGGCAATCGTCGCCGAAATGGTTCCACACCATCGCCCGGGAGATTTTGCGCAAGCCATGATGGATCTGGGTGCAACGATCTGCACTCCGAAACGACCCGCCTGCGCGCTTTGTCCAATGAATGCTTCCTGCAAAGCGTATAATTCGGGTTCTCAAGAAAACTATCCTGTTAAAGCGGCTAAAAAAGACAAACCGTTAAGGACCGGGAGCGCCTATGTGGCTATTCGCAAAGATGGAGCCGTATTCCTGCGGAGGAGGCCTGACCATGGCCTGCTCGGAGGTATGAGCGAAGTTCCCACGACGGAGTGGACTGTGGGTCCTGCCATCGAGGGTGCTGGAGATGCACCCTTTCCGGGCAATTGGGAAAAAGCGGGGCTGGTGCGTCACACCTTTACACATTTTCACCTGGAACTAACGGTCTGGCGTGCTAAGGAAGTCCAATCTACGAGTATGGAGAATGGCCGATGGTCGCAGTCAGAAAAATTGGCTGACGAAGCGCTTCCCACTGTCATGAAAAAAGTAATCGTAACTGCTATTCCTGATATATTCTGATTCGCTCATTAACATTGATTGGAATTGCCTTGTCTTCACTTGATCACATCGTTTTCGACGTTGGCCGCGTCCTTTTGCATTGGGACCCGGAACTGGCCTATCTGGACCTGATACCGGACGAAAAAGAACGCACATGGTTCCTGGAAAATGTCTGTTCGCCTGAGTGGAATGTCGAACAGGATCGGGGCCGATCATGGGGTGAAGCGGAAGCAATTCTTGTCTCCGAATATCCCGAGCATGAAGAAAGTATTCGCGCATTCCGTCAAAACTGGCACAAGATGGTTCCACATGAACTTGCAGAAACTGTCGATCTGTTGCGATCATTGGTCGAACAGGGTCACGATATCACCTTGTTGACCAACTTTGCAGCGGACACATTTTCAGAGGCTGGCAGACGGTTTGATTTCCTGAATCTGGCCCGTGGTGCAACGGTCTCGGGCCTGGTTGGCCTATTGAAACCCGAAAGGGAAATATACGACCTGCACGCCAATGTCTTTGATCTCAAACCATCGGCTACCTTGTTCATCGACGACAGCGAAAAGAATGTCACAGGTGCGCAGGCAGCAGGATGGAATTCAGTCCTGTTTACCGATATCGATACGCTGAAGCGTGATCTGGCGGATTTTGGAATTGCTGCCTGAACTCAGGCTCAATATTTACGCCCCGGCGACCATGACTTCGGTTCGGTATTTCTTGCGCAGCTCGTCGATCTGACAAAGCTTGCCTTCCGATTCATAGTGCCAGAATGTCCAGCCATTACAGGCATCCAGCTCCTGGACAATCGCTCCCATCTTATGGATTGAGCCGGTTTTCGAACTCCATTCCAGGGAACCGTCGAGCCGAACCACCGGGTCCCAGCGCCGCTTGGAATCAAACAATTTCGTGCCTGGAAGCAACAGGCCGCTTTCGATTAGGCTGCCAAATGCGACGCGTGGCTCTGCCT
>JBPCWJ010000109.1:0-3181 GCA_051009635.1 Rhizobiaceae bacterium | reverse complement strand
TATATAAAGAACACACATAGGAAAATTGTGGCCGGCAGCAAAAGCATATAGGGCAGTTTCTTGTTTTCCACGGCTCTGTCCTCAATCAATTTCCGGCTTCGTACCTAATCCGGGTTTCAGGCAAAGTTTTCCCGGCTTCCTGCCCGGCTAATGCCGGGCAGGCTTGGGAGTCTGTGACCGGAAAACCGGTCACAGTGAGAAGTTTTGGTTGGTTATTCCACCGGGCAGGCGCCTTCTGAAGGCGCGTCTGGTGCCCAGCACGGAGCGCCGGTTTCGTCCATGATCTTGGCAAGAATTTTCTTCTCGTCGGCAAGAACGTCCTTGATGGGCTGGCCAGCCAGTACAATCCGTTCAAATGTGTCGGTAAACACCTGGTTGAACTTGCCGCCCTGATCACCAAGACCTGCAGGCAGAAGGCCGGGATTTGCATCCGGAGAGGCAGACATCTTTGCTATCGCATCGCCGGAGATTTTTACTGCTGCCGGCATGTCGTCCGGCAGCTCCACATCAATGACCGGGAAGAAGCTTGTTGCCCGCAAGGTGGCAATCTGTGTTTCCGGCTTCAGCATGTAATTGACCAGTTCCTTGGCTGCATCCATATCCGGCGCGGTCTTTGGCACAGCTACACCGGCGATGACCGGCATGAAGCCACGGCCTGTTGGTCCGGCAGGTGCGGGGAAGGCGATAAAGTCATCCGGTCTCTGGTTGAATGCGTCCGCCAAACGTGCGGTATGATCAAACGCTACCCAGACATCCTCGTTGAGGAGCTGCTCCTGCATGAAGGAGAAATTGGTGGAACCCGGATTGGTGTAGCTCCACAATTCCTTGAATTTCTCCCACGCGACTTCTGCTTCAGGTGAAGCAAATTTGCGTACCACTGAATCCGTGTAGGATGGGTAGAGGTAACCCTGGAAGAACCGATGCTTCAGACCCTTTGGCCCGGCCGGAAAACCGAATTTCGGCGAGCCGGTTTTTTCAGCCATATTCTTTGACCATTCAATAAGCTGGTCATAGGTCAGTGCGTTGACATCGGCACCTTCGGGCAGATATTCCAGTGCCTTTTTATTGGCGGCCATGACATAAGTTGCCTGCATCCACGGAATATATTTTTGTTCCGAGGTGCCGAGCATGCCCAGATCAGAAAAGGTTGGTTTCAGGCCCAGCGCGGAAAGATCCACGAGATCCTCGGGAAGACTTGTAAAGTTCCCGTGCAGGCCACCAAGCACACCAATGGTACCGTCGCCTGCTGTCAGCTCGGCTTTCAGGCGGGTCAGCCATGGACCGCCATCACTTGCCTGATAGTCAACTTCCTGGCCTGCTCCGGCAAGTACCTGATCTCGCATTGCCTGGGTTTCCTCGACCGGCTTTGCCTGGGTTGACCAGAACAGGACATCTGCCTTGGCCACGCTGGCACTGGCCAGTATGGACAGCGCGAGTGCTGTAGTCTTGAGCATATTGAGCTTGTTTTTCATTTCTCACTCCCTTGGTATGAATGATTTCAAATGCCATTTATGATTTGCCCCTTTATGAGGGTGCCGGGCCATGGCTTGCCCGGCGTATCAGTTTTGGTTTCACCAATTTCGTTTGTGGTTTTTCCGGACGATCCAAAATCACCTGCATGAGCATGTCGGTAAGTTGTTTGGCACTGCCGCGAATATCCTGATCGTAGGTTGTCAGACCGGGGGGCGCATAGGCGCTGGCGGTAACATTGTCGAAACCCGTAACAGACAGATCTTCAGGTACGGACAGGCCAAGTGATGCCGCTTCCTTCATCAGGGTCAGGGCGATTTCGTCAAACAGGGCGATATAGGCTGTGGGACGATCCGGCTTCGACAAGGATTGGCGGCACGCCTCTCGCATGCCATCGGTGTCGAAACGCTCGGTCCTGATTTCTGTAAGAGAGACTTCGGGATCACCCTTCTGTTCAATCGCCTGCCTTAGCCCGGCTTCACGATAGTGCCGGAATGTCATGGGATCACTGATTGTCAGCAGGCCAAATTTACGATGACCGAGATCGTAAAGCATTTCGAAGACCTCAGCGAAAGCCGCACCGCCATCGGTGTCGAGCCAGTTGAGATCATATTCACCGTTGAGAAGGCGGCCATGGGTAACGAAGGGGAAATTGCGTTTCAGCAAATATTCCACCCGCTCGTCCTTTTCGGCGACACGGTTAAGCACCACACCATCAGCGCGGCCGGACTCAACCACATGGGAAAGAACTGAAAGTTCGGATTGCGATTCCAGCGCAGTCGCCAGAAACAAATCGCTGCCATGACCCTTCAGGCCTTCGCCCAGACCGGTAACAAATTCACCCAGGAATGAGTCGACCAGGTTGGGCCCGCGGATCGGCAGGACCAGACCGACAAACCCGCTGCGGCCGGAGACCAGCATTCTTCCCGCGCTATTGGGCACATAACCCAATTCCTGCGCCTTCTGCGCCACTCTTTCACGGGTTTTCCTGGAGATATCCTCGTAGCCGCCAAGCGCACGCGAAACGGTTGCGACCGAAATATCAAGTTCGGCTGCAAGCTGCTTCAAGGTGCTGCGCTGAGCGCCCATTTACTCCTCCCGGGCTTCCAAAAACGTTTTAGATATGAGAAAAGCCATTTCTAAAACGATTTAGAAAATCCACCTTTTTGATGTTTTTGTCAAGGAGGAATGTAAGTTCACTTGCCGCGGGAAGGCGGTGAAAGGAGCAAAACCTTGAAAAAGCAGGAGATTATTTTTGGGTGGGGGGGAGATTTAAATCAATAGGGAAGCGTCAAAATTTAGATTATGGATTGGGTTACCCTGGCAGACTTGTAAATATTTTTTCGTCCTTCTTATTAAAATCATATCATGGAAGGGCTAGCGTTACTGTTTATATGCAACTATTTGCTTTGTTACCTGTTGGAAACCATGTGGGGCACCTGATAGGGGAGACACTTGAATCTTCCGGATAGATCGTATATATAATTGTCACCGCCTATGATTGAGTGAGCCTTAGGGCAATACGGCGGTCGTATCGAACTTCGGTTCGATCCCATGTGGGGTTTAAATCGGTCTCAACAGGAACGTAAGTTCCCGATATAGGTCCTGAGGGACCTATTTTCGTTTCTGGATTCTGTTAAATACTATCGACGACGAACTTGAACTGTTGGTCCAAGAGCCAAAGGTTGATTGTTAGCCTTTGCCTCAATCA
>JBPCWJ010000108.1:0-6272 GCA_051009635.1 Rhizobiaceae bacterium | reverse complement strand
GCCCAGGAATATGTGGAGACAATTGGAGCAGACGATCTGAAGGACTACAAGGTTCTGGCGGTTCACGTCCATGCGCCGGGCAAGATTCATACAAAGGACACGCTGGTAAAATCTGCTGCCGATCTTGAAGGTCTGAAGATGCGTGGACCTACACGGGTGATCAGCCAGATGCTTGGCGAGATGGGTGCAACGCCCGTTGGCATGCCGGTTCCGGCGGTAGCATCGTCACTATCCAAGGGCGTCATCGACGGCATGGTTGTTCCCTGGGAAATCATGCCATCCTTCAAACTGCAGGAATTGACCAAGGCCCATACAGATATCGCCGGCGATCGTGGTCTGTATACCACGCCGTTCTTGTTTATAATGAACAAGGACAAGTATGAAAGCCTCAGCGATGAACACAAGAAAATCATTGATGATAATTCCGGAATGGCATTAGCTAAAGCCGCCGGAAAGCTGTGGGACAGCTTTGAGCAACCAGCCAAGGAATTGGCTGAAAAGGCAGGCGGCGAGTTTCATGAGCTTTCAGGTCCGGAACTGGAAGAAATGAAGGCGGCTGGTGACAAGCTCATTGAAAAATGGATTGCTGATGCCAAGGAAAAGGGGTTGGAAGGTGAAATGCTGGTAGAAAAAACGCGAGAACTTATCGCGAAATATGAGTAACGAAGTCAGCTCATCTTCATCTGAAATCGGGATGCGGCCAGAGGACCACTTTGGTCGCATCCTTTTGACGCTTGCAAAACTGTTTGCAATTTTTGGCGGAATTGTTCTGCTTGTAATTGTTGCGGTGAACTTTCTTTCAATCCTTGGCCGTTTCTTTTTCTCCAGCCCGCTGGTCGGCGACTTTGAACTGGTAAAGACAGGATGCGCAGTGGCAATTTCGGCATTTCTGCCAATCTGCCAGCTAATGCGCGGGAATGTCATTGTGGATTTTGTTACCGCAGGTCTCAGCGAACGTACAAGACAGATCATGGACGGCATTAGCGGGGCTCTATTTGCCATGGTAGCAATATTTTTTACCTGGCGGATGTTTTACGGCATTCAGGACATGTACAAATACAGCGAGGAAACAATGCTGTTACAGATCCCGGTGTGGATACCATTCATCCCGGTGATTGCCTCATTCCTGCTTCTAAGCCTTTGCTGCATCTATACATCGTTCACCGATTTCAGGCAGGCGAGACATTAGCGGATGGAGCGGACAACCCTAGGTGCGGTAGCATTCATCGTATTATTTGCCTTGTTGTCATTACGCGTGCCGATCGGTCTTGCCATGCTGATTGTAGGCTGGGGAGGTACGGCATATTTGTCGGGCTGGCTTCCGATCATGTCACAGGTAAAGACAAGCGCCTGGCATCTGTTTTCCAATTACTCCCTTTCAGTAATTCCGCTTTTCCTGCTCATGGGGAATCTGGCTGCGAAATCAGGAATGAGCGGTGCGTTGTTTCAATTTGCCGCCTCCTGTCTTGGTCATCGTAAGGGAGGCGTTGCCATGGCTGCCGTCGGCGCCTGCGCCGGGTTTGGTGCAGTCTGTGGTTCCTCACTTGCGACTGCAGCAACCATGGGCAGGGTTGCGCTGCCCGAATTGCGCAGGCTTGGATATTCCAATTCGCTAAGTACAGGTTGTCTTGCCGCCGGTGGCACGCTCGGCATCCTGATACCGCCGTCGGTAATATTGATCATCTATGCGATCTTGACCGAGCAGAATATTGCCAAGATGTTTATGGCAGCTTTTATTCCCGGCCTTCTTGCTGCGCTCGGTTACATATTGGCCATCGCAATCTATGTGCGCGTTGTACCCGAAGCAGGACCCAGCAAGTCGAGGGCAGGGTGGCTTGAAAGGCTGCGTCTGTTTCGCGACATCTGGCACATCATCATCATCTTTATTGTCATGCTGGGTGGGATATATGCCGGTGTGTTTACGCCAACTGAAGGGGCCGCGGTCGGAGCAGCAGGTACCGGAATGATCGCCGCCTTGAGAAAGAATTTTGGCTGGGCGGAGCTTAATGAAGTCATCATCAGTACAGCAACGACTTCGGCGATGATCTTTCTTGTTCTGTTAGGTGCGGAGTTTTTCAACTCATTCCTTGCGCTTACAAGACTGCCGAACGAGCTTGCGCAATTTGTGACAGACAATAATTTTTCGCCGTTGATCGTGGTTTTTGCGATCCTGATCCTCTACGTGGTCCTGGGATGCCTGATGGACAGCCTCGCCATGATCCTGCTGACCATTCCGGTATTTTTCCCGGTCATCATGTCGCTTGATTTTGGCCTGCCTGCAGAGGAAGCGGCAATCTGGTTTGGCATTCTCACGCTTATTGTTGTCGAGGTCGGGCTGATTACGCCTCCGGTCGGCCTGAACGTGTTTATTATAAACAAGATGGCTGGAGACGTTCAGATTGCAGAGACATTCAAGGGTGTCCTGCCGTTCTTGTTCAGCGATTTTGTGCGCGTCGGGCTGTTGTTCGCTTTCCCCGGAATTACGCTTTTTCTGGTACGGCTGTTTTCCTAGCTCTTTGTGAAGTGGCATTCAGCAAAACAACGTCAATCCAGACGCTTTTTGAACCTCAAGGCGGCGATACCCAGGCCGACCACAAAAAAACCGGCCAGCCACAAAACGTCATATGGCATCTCCAGAAGGGTGGCATCCCTGAGTGTTACGCCTCTTACGATCCGCATGAAATGGGTGGCTGGAAGGCCTTCGGCAATATATTGCGCTTCTACTGGCATGCCTTCATAGGGGAACATGAAACCGGATAGCAGGATCGAGGGTATAAGGATGAATACCATCATCTGCATTGCCTGAAGCTGGGTAGTGGCCAGAGTCGAAAGAACCAGGCCGACGGACAGACACGCTCCGATAAACAACAAGGTACCGAAAAACAGGCTGAGCAGGTTCCCCCAGAAGTGCACATCAAACAGCAAATAACCAAGCGCCAGAATGATACTGGCCTGAATCAAGCCGATAAAGATGTAAGGTGTGATCTTGCCGATCATCAATTCCAGCGATTTGACCGGCGTGGTGATCAGCATTTCCATATTTCCGCGCTCATGCTCACGAACAATCGCTGCAGAGGTAAACAGGATCATTGTCATGGTCAGGATGATGCCGACCAGACCCGGCACCGTATTTACAGCCGATCGCTGCTCGGGATTATAGAAAAGTGCTACCTCGAATGTTGCCGTGTTCCGGTTGGGCGGATCATGGAATAGCTCGGTCAGCGGCATGTTCCGAAGGCTTTGAATTGCACCTGATATAACCGTGTCGGTTCCATCAACGATCCATTGACCGACCGGCCGGCTGGTCTCTTCCTGGGTTGAAGGCGGCAGTCCCATATTGACGCTGGGACTTCGCACAAGACGATTTGTCAGGTCGTCAGGCAATACCAGAACCGCGCGCACGCTGCCATTGCGAACGGAGGCTTCGGCTTCTTCAACGGATGTGTAAAATGCTGTGAATTTTACAACGCCGGTAGCTTCAACAACGCTCACCAGAACGCGGCCTACAGCCGATCCACTTTGATCGACCACGCCTACAGGAATGTCACGAATTTTGGTGTTGATTGAGTAACCAAACAAGACTAGCTGGATGAGCGGTATCATCACGATCATTGCGAATGTGACCCTGTCACGCCGCAATTGGACCAGCTCCTTGTTCATGATCGCGAATATTCGACGTAGGGAGGCTATCATTTTTGCTTCCTTGTCTTGATGACAAACACATCTTCAAGATTGGGGCGAACAATTTCGGCCTGTGACGCGTCGCGTTTTATGGTCAGCTTGCTGAACCACGCTTCCGGATCGGCAACGTCCTGTGATATCAGAACCCGCAATCTGGTGCCGATCTGGGCAGCGGAAACCACTTCGGGCAATTTGATAAGATCTTCGCGCAATTGCCGTAGATTGGTTCCGTCGATTTGTAGAACCGATGCTCCCAGATTATCCATCAAGACAGTCGGTGAATCATCTGCTCGTTTCACGCCTGCATCGAGAATGGCAATCTTGTGACAACGCTCCGCCTCATCCATGAAATGGGTCGATACCACAATGCTGGTGCCGGCATTGCTCAAGTCAAAAAGTTGTTCCCAGAAGTCACGGCGGCTTTCAGGATCAACCGCCGATGTTGGTTCGTCCAGAAATAGAAGTTTGGGCTTTTGAACGACTGCAGCCGCCAGAGCAAGGCGTTGACGCTGGCCACCGCTCAACTTGCCGGCAAAACGGTCGGCAATTTCTCCTAGATTATAGCGATCGACGAGATCATCCATGCGGGTCTTGCGCTGGCCTCTGTTCAATCCATAGATGTCGCAAACGAATTTCAGATTTTCCTGAACGGTCATGTCCCGGTAGAGTGAAAAGGTCTGGGTCATGTACCCGATGCGAAAACGCAATTCTTCTGCATGCTTTGGCAGCGTAAGGCCCAATACCTCGATGGAACCATCGGTCGGTGTCAACAACCCGGTCAGCAGCCGCATTGTTGTTGTTTTACCGCAGCCATTTGGCCCCAAAAACCCGTAAATGGTTCCTTCCTCAATCGACAGATCGAGATTGTTGACGGCGGTGAAGTCGCCGAATTTCTTGGTTATCCCCTTGGCATCGACTGCAATTGTGGCGGCTGGAGATGGGTTCATGGGAGTTTGATTTGAACCGGAACGCCAGTTGGAAGTTCCGAGGCAGTATCGGGAAGCTGAACTTCGGCCAGATACATCAGCCGAGCCCTGTCATCCTCGTTCAGGCCGTAATAGGGGGTAAAGGAGGGATCAGAAGAGATCCATCGCACTTCGCCCTCTATCGCTTTCTCAACGCTGTCAACATTGATCATCAGCTTGTCGCCCTGTTTCACCTTGGCGCGGTGTGGCTCGGGCACATAAACCCTTGCATAAGGCGCATCTCCGGCAAGCATGACAGCCACCGGGCTCCCGGATGTGACCCGCTCGCCCAGGTTCCACGGCAGGCTGTCGAGCCAACCGTCTCTGGATGCCTTGACCGACAAATCGTCAAGGACCTTTTCGGCAAATTTCAGATTGGCTTCGGCGATGCCAAGTTCAGCTTCGGCCTTTTGAATGTCCTCGATGCGGGATCCGGCCAAAAGTTCATTCAGGTTTTCCTGATTTCTCAGCAATTCAGCGCGGGCAACGTCGCGGGCTGACAGCACAATATCATACTTGGCCTCGCTGGTGATGCCGGTACTTTCCAGCTTGGCAAATCGTTCGAATGCGGTTTCGGTCTCAACTACCTTTGCCTGGGAGGCAGCTACCTGTGCCCTTGCCTGGGCAATATCTTCAGGCCGCGGACCGGCTCTCTTCTCATCCAGATTTGCCTGCGCCAAGGCAACTTCCGCAATTCGCCGTTCGACCTCAGCGGTTTGAGCCCTGTTGTCCAGCTGTACAAGAACTGTGCCCTTGGCGACATATTCGCCCCTCGGCACTGGTAATTCGGTGATCACCTCGTCGGCAGTAGCTGTTAGTGCAACCCGGTCGCGTTCGAGCGTCCCAAGTGCAACACCAGAAGAGGAATCGCTGCAAGCTGTGACTACGACAGCAACACAGAACACCAGGAGAAGTTTAAGTATCCGATTATCCACTTTCATAATGAGGCGAGCCTACATTTTTATTTTTCAGGGTAAAAGAGAATTTATACGTGATTTTGTATTGAACATACTCTCCAGAAACTCCCACTAAATTACGCGCATGTACCAGGAGCCGACAAATATCAACAGAGGTTTCATCCTGGAATTCACTTCGATAAAGTCCAAGCGGTTCAATTCGAGGAAACCATTGTGCAAGCGCCACGCAAGTTAAAGAATGTCAAATGCCTGGAAGATCTGGATGGTCTTGCCAAATCCTATTTGCCGAAAGCGATTTGGGAATTTGGCTCGGCCGGCACCGAGAAAAATGTGTCGCGCGATGGCAATCGCCGGGTATTTGATGAAATCTGGCTCCAACCAAGGATACTCAAGGACGTTTCCAATCGATCGATTGAGCGGAAACTGTTTGGCAAGAACCATTCAATGCCGTTTGGAATCTCCCCGATGGGAGCAAGTGCGATGTTCGGTTTTGAGGCAGACGTCAATTTTGCGCGTGCAGCAAAGGTGGCAAACATACCTTATATCCTGTCGGGCAGCTCGTTGATACCGCTGGAAAGAGTAGCAGATGCCAATTCGGAAGTCTGGTTTCAGGCCTATGTCGAAGCCGATCGTGACAGCATTGGCGCGACCGCCGAGCGGGTACGGGAAGCTGGCATTCGTAATCTGGTGATTACGGTCGATGTTCCGG
>JBPCWJ010000107.1:0-28632 GCA_051009635.1 Rhizobiaceae bacterium | reverse complement strand
TACTGGGTTACAATTGATTACAGATCGAGAACCAGCCTCTCTGGATCTTCAAGACTTTCCTTCACCCTGACCAGGAAGGTCACAGCTTCTTTCCCGTCCACTATACGATGATCATAGGATAGCGCCAAATACATCATCGGCCGGAGCTTGATTTCTCCGGCAACGGCAACCGGCCGCTCCTGTATCTTGTGCATCCCCAGGATTCCTGATTGTGGCGCGTTGAGGATGGGTGTCGACATCAGGGAACCATAGACACCGCCATTTGAGATGGTAAAGGTACCGCCCTGCATATCGGAGACCTGCAGTTCACCATCACGCGCCTTGCGCCCAAGATTTCCGATCTCTTTTTCGATTTCCGCAATCGACATCTGGTCAGCGTCCCGGACAACAGGAACAACCAGGCCCTTATCGGTGCCAACCGCAACGCCGATATGGCAAAAATGCTTGTAGACGATATCGGTTCCGTCAATCTCGGCATTTACTGCCGGAATTTCCTCAAGCGCATGACAGACAGCCTTGGTGAAAAAACCCATGAAGCCGAGCTTCACGCCATGTTTCTTTTCAAACAATTCCTTGTATTTCGTCCGCAAACTCATCACTGCACTCATATCCACCTCATTGAAGGTGGTGAGCATTGCGGCATTGGACTGGGCTTCCTTGAGACGGCGGGCAATGGTCTGGCGCAACCGTGTCATCTTCACACGCTCTTCGCGCCCGGCCTCATCAGCGGTTGCGGGAGCTGAAACCTGTGCTGAAGCCGGTGCAGGGCTGGCACTGGCTGCCTGTGCATCCTGCTTGAGGACCTGACCGCGTTTACCCGATCCCTCCACTCTTGCCGGATCAATGCCCTTCTCTTCCAGAATCTTTTTGGCAGCAGGAGAAGGCGGCATGGTACTGCCGCCAGCCGATGCTGGCTCAGGAGTTGCGGCTGCCGAAGCGGTTGGCGCAGATGCACCGCCATCCGCCCCTTCCTCTATCCGCAGAAGCAGAGCGCCAACTTCAACGTCGTCACCCTCGTTGACATTCATTTCACGGATAACACCAGCGACCGGAGACAGAACTTCCTGTGCCGCCTTGTCGGTTTCCAGTTCAAGGATTGCCTCATCCACACTGACGGCATCACCTACTTTCTTGTAGACGGATCCGACCTGCGCCTCGGTAACCGATTCACCTCCGGAAGGTACATTTACATCAACCATCTTTCCGCTTGAGGCACTCTTGGCCGGTGTGCTCTGGGCTGGTGCGCTTTTGGCGGCTGCAGGCGCTGGTGCGGAACCAGAAGCGCCATCTGCAAAATGAGCAATCAACGCGCCAACCTCCACAGTTTCACCTTCCTTGGCTACGATCTCGGAAATCGAACCATCGGCTGGCGCAGGGACCTCAATCGACACCTTGTCGGTCTCAAGTTCCACCAGTGGTTCGTCCGCCTTGACCGCTTCACCTGGTTGCTTCAACCACTTGCCAACCGTGGCCTCGGCAACTGATTCGCCAAGGGTAGGTACGCGTAATTCACTAGCCATGTTTAAAAACCTCTTTTGATTGGCGGCCTATACCGCACTAACCGCCCAACGCATCTTCAAGGAAGGCTTCAAGCTGTGCCAGATGCTTCGCCATCAGACCTGTTGCCGGAGATGCCGCAGCAGGCCGGCCCGCATAGCGAACACGCTTTTCCTTTGCATCGATGTGATTGAATACCCATCCGAGATAGGGTTCGATAAACGTCCAGGCACCCATATTCTTGGGCTCTTCCTGACACCAGACCCATTCAGCGCCCTTGAAGCGCGACAACTCGGTGATCAATGCCTTTGCCGGGAACGGATAAAGCTGTTCCACACGAAGGATATAGATGTCATTGATGCCGCGTTTCTCGCGCTCTTCATAAAGGTCAAAATATACCTTTCCCGAACACAGGATCACGCGTCTTATCTTGTCATCCTTTACGAGCTTGATCGGCTCATCCTTGAGATAATCGGCATCGTCCCACAACAGGCGGTGAAACGAGGATTCGCCTGACAGTTCTTCAATGGTGGAAACAGCGCGCTTGTGACGAAGCAGCGATTTCGGCGTCATCAGGATCAGGGGCTTTCGGAAATCACGTTTGACCTGACGCCGCAGAATATGGAAGTAATTCGATGGCGTCGTACAATTGGCCACCTGCATATTATCTTCCGCACATAATTGCAGGAAACGTTCAAGACGCGCTGAAGAATGTTCAGGCCCTTGCCCTTCATAACCATGCGGCAGCAGACAAACCAGGCCTGACATGCGCAGCCATTTGCGCTCGCCTGACGAAATGAACTGGTCAAAGACCACCTGAGCGCCATTGGCAAAATCGCCGAACTGCGCCTCCCAGATGGTAAGGGCAGCGGGCAAGGCCAGTGAATAACCATATTCAAAGCCCAATACCGCTTCTTCGGACAGCATGGAGTTGATCACTTCAAATGAGGCCTGATCGGGCGACAAATGGCTTAGCGGAATGAACCTTGTCTCGTCTTCCTGATCATAAAATACCGAATGGCGTTGCGAGAAGGTTCCACGCTCACAATCCTGACCGGATAACCGCACCTTGTGACCGTCCAGACACAAGGAGCCATAGGCAATGAGCTCTGCCATTGCCCAGTCGATTCCCTTGCCGCTTTCGATCATCTTGCGTCGGTTGTCGAGAAGCCGGCCTACAGTGCGATGTGGCCTGAATTCTTCGGGCAAAGAGGTCAGTTTCTCGCCGATCTCCTTGATGACGGGCACTGGAAGGGCAGTCTTGCCCCGCCTTTGTTCATCTTCATTATTGGCAGTCTTGAGCCCGGACCACTGACCGTCCAGCCAGTCAGCCTTGTTGGGCTTGTAGCTCTGACCGCCTTCATATTCCTGTTCAAGATGGGTTCTCCAGTCCGCCCGCATTTTCGACACTTCATCGGCGGAAAACAGTCCCTCCGAAACAAGCTTCTGCGAATAAATTTCCGCAGTTGTCGGATGCGACTTGATCTTGCGATACATGATCGGTTGCGTAAATGCGGGCTCATCACCTTCATTATGGCCAAAACGCCGATAGCAGAACATGTCGATGACAACCGGCTTGTGAAATTTCATCCTGTATTCGATGGCAATCTTGGCTGCATAGACCACCGCTTCGGGATCATCGCCATTGACGTGGAAGATCGGCGCCTCGATCAGTTTTGCCACATCGGATGGATAGGGCGAGGAACGCGAGAACCTTGGATTTGTGGTAAAACCGATCTGGTTGTTGATGATGAAATGGAGGCTTCCGGCAACGCGATGGCCACGAAGGCCAGAAAGGCCGAAACATTCAGCCACCACGCCCTGACCGGCAAATGCAGCATCGCCGTGAAGCAACAAGGGTAGAACCTTCACCCGCTCGCTCAACGGGATAATACCGTCTGTTTCAGCATCTTCGCCGACAATATCCTGCTTCGCCCGTGCCTTTCCCATCACCACTGGATTGACAATCTCAAGGTGAGAGGGATTGGCCGTCAGCGAAAGATGGACGGTATTGCCATCAAATTCCCGGTCAGAGGACGCACCAAGATGATACTTGACGTCACCCGAACCTTCCACATCCTCAGGCTTGTAGGATCCACCCTTGAATTCATGAAAAATCGCCCGGTGCGGCTTGGCCATGACCTGGCTTAGAACATTCAAACGCCCGCGATGGGCCATTCCAAGAACAATATCTTCCAGTCCAAGTTGTCCGCCACGTTTGATGATCTGTTCCAGCGCGGGAATAAGCGATTCACCCCCATCAAGACCAAATCTCTTGGTCCCCTTGTACTTGACATCAATAAATTGCTCGAAGCCTTCCGATTCGATCAGCTTTTGCAATATTGCAGTCTTGCCGTTGCGGGTGAATTCCACACCCTTGTCCGGACCTTCAATCCGCTGCTGTATCCAGGATTTTTCCGCCGGGTTGGAGATATGCATGAACTCGACGCCAAGCGTCGAACAATAGGTTCTGCGAAGAATTTCCAGCATTTGCGGTATCGTCGCAAATTCCAGTCCGAGCACCCGGTCAAGAAAGATCTGCCGGTCAAAATCAGCCTCGGTGAAACCATAGGCCAATGGCGATAATTCGTCGTAATCTTCCTTGGCTGCTGCCAATCCGAGCGGATCAAGATCTGCATGCAAATGCCCGCGCATCCTGTAGGCGCGGATCATCATGATGGCACGGACCGAATCCCGCGTGGCGCGGGTAATGCTCTGCCCGCTCATTTCAACGCCGTTGGTCTGCGCTTTTTGTTTGATCTTTTCGCCTAGATGGGCCTCAACCTGCCCCCAATCGCCATCCAGCGCTGATACAAGCTCACCATTGGCATGAATTGGCCAATTATCACGCTTCCAGCTCGCGCCGCGAGCCGAACGTTCGACATCTGCACCGGCATCCTTGATATCGCGGAAAAAGCTCTGCCAATCTGCGCCTACCGAAGCCGGATCACGCTCATATCGGGCCTGCAGTTCCTCAATATAGGCGGCATTGCTCCCATACAGGAATGATGTGCGCTCGAATTCGTCATTGGATGTCTGACGTGCCATCGCTTTGTCAACGGGCTTGCCCGTTTCCTCCTGTTAGCCCCTTGGGGGTTTTATGTTTCCCCTTTCCGGGGTTCTTGCGTAATGCAGGCGCATTACAGGCAAACTCAAGCTTTCAAAGCCTTCAAAAGGGCTTCGCCCAATTTTGCAGGAGATGAAGATACGACGATACCGGCGGCTTCCATAGCGGCGATCTTGTCTTCTGCGCCGCCCTTTCCGCCTGAAATTACAGCACCGGCATGGCCCATGGTTCTGCCTGGAGGCGCTGTCCTGCCCGCAATAAATCCGGCAGTTGGCTTTTGACGCCCACGTTTGGCTTCATCACGCAGGAATTGCGCTGCATCCTCTTCAGCAGAACCGCCAATCTCTCCGATCATGATGATCGATTGTGTTTCATCATCCGCCAGGAACATTTCCAAAATATCGGTAAACTCGGTCCCCTTGACCGGATCACCGCCAATACCTACCGCTGTTGTCTGGCCGAGTCCGGCATTGGTGGTTTGAAAAACCGCTTCATAGGTAAGCGTACCCGAACGCGAAACAACGCCAACCGAACCTTTCTTGAAAATGGAACCGGGCATGATCCCGATCTTGCATTCATCAGGTGTCAGGACACCGGGGCAGTTTGGACCGATCAATCGGGAGTTTGATTTATCAAGGCGAGCTTTCACCTTGACCATGTCAATTACGGGAATGCCCTCGGTAATACAGACGATCAGCGGAATTTCAGCATCAATCGCCTCTATGATCGCAGCCGCAGCTCCCGCCGGTGGCACGTAAATTACAGACGCATTGGCATCTGTCCTTTCCTTACCCTCGGCAACAGATGAGAATATCGGAAGCTGGGCACCGCTCTCCATGGAGCCCCAGGTCTCGCCGCCCTTCTTGGGGTGGATGCCGCCGACCATCTTGGTTCCGTGATAGGCAAGTGCCTGTTCGGTGTGGAATGTCCCGGTCTTGCCGGTAAGCCCCTGGACCAGCACCCTGGTATCCTTGTTTATCAGAATCGACATCTGCCTCAGGCCCCCTTCACCGCTTTGACAATCTTCTGTGCTGCATCATCGAGATCGTCGGCAGCGATAACGTTCAAACCCGATTCATTGATTATTTTCTTGCCCAGTTCGACATTCGTGCCTTCAAGGCGAACAACCAGCGGCACCTGAAGTCCGACTTCCTTGACCGCAGCAACCACGCCTTCGGCAATCACGTCACACCGCATGATCCCGCCGAAAATATTGACCAGAATGCCTTTCACATTGGGATCGGAGGTAATGATCTTGAATGCGGCTGTGACCTTTTCCTTGGAGGCCCCACCGCCAACATCAAGGAAATTGGCCGGCTCGGCACCATAGAGCTTGATGATGTCCATGGTGGCCATGGCCAGACCTGCGCCATTGACCATACAGCCAATATCGCCATCCAGCGCCACATAGGCCAGATCATGTTTCGATGCCTCGATTTCCTTGGCATCCTCTTCGGTCACATCCCGAAGCTCCATGATTTCCGGATGACGGAAAAGCGCATTGCCATCAAACGACGCCTTGGCATCGAGAACCCGCAAATGCCCGTTTTTCATGACGATCAGCGGATTGACTTCCAGCAGGCTCATATCCTTGTCGCAAAACACACTATATAGCAGCGGGAATAGTGACCTTCCGTCTTCACGTGCAGCACCATCAAGTTCGAAGGCATCGCAAAGGCGCGCCGCATCTTCGGAAGTAACACCCGTTTCAGGATTTATCCCAATTGTGTGGATTTTCTCCGGCGTTTCCTCCGCAACAGCTTCGATATCCATCCCGCCCTCGGTGGATGCAACGAAGGAAACCAGACCAGTCTCGCGATCGATCAATATGGAAAGATAAAGTTCCCGGTCAATATCGGCGCCATCCTCCAGGTAAAGCCGGTTGACCTGCTTGCCCTGGGGTCCGGTCTGCTTGGTTACAAGCGTATTGCCCAGCATTTCGCTGACATGGGCCTTTACCTCTTCCGGTGAAAAGGTCAGCCTGACACCACCCTTGGCGTCTTCACCCAACTCCTTGAACTTGCCCTTGCCGCGCCCGCCAGCATGTATCTGGCTTTTGACAACATAGAGCGGACCAGGAAGTGCGCTGATCGCGCCCTCCACATCGCCTTCGCTCAGGATCGGTACACCAAGAGCCACCGGTGCACCAAACTCCTTCAAAAGCGCTTTCGCCTGATATTCATGGATGTTCATGGGCGCAATATTCCTTTGAAAATTTTGACCGGAATCGGGATAGCGGCCCTCCGGTCATGGGTATTATTTCAGATTGGGTGCAATCTCGCTGCAGGCTTCACAGAGTTCGGCAACCGCGCCGACAGATTTGTCGAACATTTTCTGCTCGGTGCGGTTCAAGGAAATCTCGATGACCCGCTCGACGCCGTCAGCACCTATGACAACGGGCACGCCCACATAC
The DNA here is from genome assembly GCA_051009635.1 of Rhizobiaceae bacterium. Lineage (GTDB taxonomy): Bacteria > Pseudomonadota > Alphaproteobacteria > Rhizobiales > Rhizobiaceae > BOKV01. Next base: position 21,655 of record JBPCWJ010000107.1, on the reverse strand, counting down.
ATGTCCTTGACGCCATATTCGCCTTTGAGAGAGGCCGCACAGGGCAGGACCCGCTTCTTGTCGAGCAGATAGCTTTCCGCCATCGTGATGGCTGATGCTGCCGGTGCGTAATAGGCAGATCCGGTCTTGAGAAGAGCGACAATCTCGCCGCCACCTTTCCTGGTGCGGTCAACAATCTGATCCAGCCGCGCCTTGGTAAGCCAACCCATTTTCACCAGATCGGTCAGGGGAATACCGGCTACAGTTGAATATCTGGTCAGTGGCACCATGGAATCACCATGTCCGCCAAGCACGAATGCGGTCACATCTTCAACGGAAACATCAAACTCTTCGGCAAGAAAATACCGGAAGCGGGACGAATCCAGCACACCGGCCATCCCAACCACCTTGTTTTTCGGCAATCCCGAGAATTTCTGCAGCGCCCAGACCATGGCATCGAGCGGATTGGTAATGCAGATGACAAAGGCATCAGGCGCATATTTCTTGATGCCTGCCCCCACCTGTTCCATGACCTTTAGATTGATGCCGAGAAGATCGTCACGGCTCATGCCGGGCTTTCTCGCTATGCCTGCGGTAACAATGCAGACATCTGCGCCCTTGATCGCCTCATAATTCTGGGTTCCCGATATTCTGGCATCAAAACCATCCACCGGCGAGGATTCCGCAATGTCAAGCGCCTTACCCTCCGGGATACCTTCGGCAATATCGAACAATACAATGTCGCCAAGTTCCTTCAAACCGGCAAGATGGGCAAGCGTGCCACCAATCATACCGGAGCCGATCATCGCAATTTTATTACGTGCCATGATATTTCCCTTTACGTAAGCGTAATTTTCTGGAAGTTCCCAATAGTCGAATTTTTATGCCCCTGCCAATAGCGGATATTTTACCTTGGCTCAACAGCAAAAAAATATTGAATAAAAACAATATCTTAACAAAAAGGGCGTTTACGTAAACGTAAGAATTTGGTATGGAGACCAACATCATTCTTGCTACCCGGACTGCTTGAACTCTGATCCGCTCAAATATTCCTTGCTCTGCATTTCAATGAGACGCGAAGCTGTTCGTTGAAACTCAAAGGATTCTGTACCCCGCCCCGCCGTGTAAAGAACATGCGGATTTGCCTCCGCAGAGATCACGGTCATGACGTGATTGTCGTATAGCGTATCGATCAGCAAGATAAACCGCTTCGCCTCATTTCTTTGCGCATAGTCCATCATCGGCACATTTTCGATAAATACAACCGAAAAGCGCTCTACAATGGCCAGATAGTCACTTGCACCAAGGGGCTTTCGGCACAGTTGATCAAAGGTGAACCAGGCTGCTTTCCCGGCAGCTCGTTGAGGCGAAATGGTTCGGCCCTTGACCTTCAAGACGACCTTCTCCCCATTATGGCCTGCTGAAAGACTATCCCACATGGCTTCCATGCTGGCCTTCGACTTGGCATTGATAGGTGAAAGATATGCCTTCCCGTCCGAAATCTTGCCAAGCCGGAAATCAAGCTGGGCATCAAGCTCAAACACGTCGCAATGCTGAAGCAATAGATCGATGAAGGGCAGGAACAGCTGCCGGTTCAATCCATCATGATACAATTCTTCCGGTTCCACATTGGAGGTGGCCACCACGATCGTCCCCTGTTCAAACAGCACCTCGAACAGCCGACCCAAAATCATGGCATCAGCAATATCGGTAACCGTGAATTCGTCGAAACAGAGCAGGCGCGCCTCACGCGCCAGATCTCGACCGACCGGCCTGATCGGGTCTTCTTCCCTTGTCTCACCCCTCTCAAACGCCTTGCGATGGGCATGAATACGTTCATGGGCTTCCGACATGAATTCGTTAAAGTGAACACGGCGTTTGGGCGAAATGGGAGCCAGATCATAAAAAATATCCATGAGCATCGACTTGCCACGACCAACCTTGCCGTGGATGTAAAGGCCCTTGAAGTTGTTCTTCCGCCCGGATTTCTTGCTGAACAACCACCCAAGCGAACTGGATTTCGTCGAAAGCTGCTTCTGCTGAATGTTCTCGAGCAACCTGTCCAGCCGTTCGACCAGGGCAAGCTGTGCCGGATCGGTCTCCAGCTTTTGCGCCGATACCAGCGCGCTATATTGGTGAAAAACAGTGTGTGAAAGTGCCGCCTGGCTCATGATCTGCCGGACCCGAAGATTATCCCTGCCGGCAAGATGAATTCACGCTTTCTATCGTGTGAATGAAATCGCTGACCCGCCAGCCAGTGAACCGTCGTAACGCTCCGGGCCTGCAGAGTAAAGGTTAGCGATCTGTGTTCCATTGGAATCCACCAGAATGACGCTGTCTCCCTTCACATCCCAGGCTGTTACCGTACCCAGTTCGGGCGAATTACAGCGCCGTGTCGCCGCGCGATAGCCGCCAGACCATTTGGTGAAGGCCAGGATTATCCGGCAATCCGGATTGTCGGAAGCCACAGTCCAGGTTCCCGCCATGGATTCGCGTGAGATTGGTGGCGCCGCCTGCGCGGAAGGGGTCGCCAAAGCCGATTCCTGACTTTGGGGTTCCAAAGTCTGCGGTGCATTTGGATCAACCTGCAAGTCGGTTGATCCATCATTACTGGCCAATTCGCCCGCAATTGGTGCCGGACCACCCTGCAGATCGGACTGTGCCGGATCAAGCTGTGAAGATTGAACGGGTTCAAGCGGCGTTGAAGGCAGGGGTTGCGGCGGAGATTGCGTCTCAAGCGTCGAAATGGATTGACTACAGCCCGCCAAAACGAATGCAGCCACCACCGCCACCAAGCCGGTCATGTTCAGCCGGTAAACTTTCATCCGCATTTCTCCAAACCTGCGCAATACCATTCCCGATACTCTCGATATGCGCCGATAATTGGGCGATAATCTTAACAAACATGGTTAATTAAACGTGAATATGACCTAAACAAGCCAGCGGAATATGCAACCCCAATGGCTTTATCAAATAGTCATATGATGCGTTTTCAGCAGGAATTTTCTGAAAATCAACCAGCAGCGCGCAACTCGGCCGCCAGATTGACCAGCTTACCCGAAAGAATAAGGCCGGATGTTTTGGCCATTATCAAGCCAAGAGCATCTTCATAGGCTTGTTTGAGGTCTTCAGTTCCGTGAGGATCACCAATCCGCCAATATTCCTTTACGCCCGGATACTGACTCACATTGGACGGCAGCAGATCATCAAGAAAAATACACAAATCAACGTCAGGTGCGCCCGTCTGCCGGAAAATATCATCCGGCTTTGAATAAAGCGCATCGGTTGGAAAACCATGCCGGTCCAGCACGTTCAGCGCCAGACGATCCACGCCGGCCTGGGACTGCCAGCCAGCAGAAAATGCCCGCCAGCCAATGATGGAAGCCGAATTGAAACAGGCTTCCGCCATAATGCTACGCGCAGCATTGCGCCGGCCAATAAACAAAACAGAATGGATGTGCATTGCGTCTCCTCACAACTCCACCGCCCGATTACCACGGTAAATTGCCAACACATCGTTTCTCTATTCAAAGATTCAGACAGTCATGTGACAGAATCTGTACGAATTTTGGTTTTTTACTCCGGGAAAGACGGAAAACCAAAGCAACAATCAGATTATCTTTAACAAATCCAAAAAATCAGCTGCCGTATTTCACACCGTCATGGGCCTCATCACCCCACAACTCGTTGATCCGTGCATCACGGCGGCAGGCCTTGCGATAGAACCCGTATCGGATCGGATTCTTCTTGTAGTAATTCTGGTGATAGGCCTCCGCATCGGTCCACGCGGTCGCAGTATGGATCGGTGTCAAAATCGCTTCCTTCAGCTTGCCGGAGGATTCCAGCGCGTCCTTTGAAGCCTGGGCGGCCTTCAGCTGTTCCTCATCGACCGCAAAGATTGCAGTCGTATAGGAGTAACCCCGGTCGCAGAATTGGCCGCCATCATCGGTCGGGTCAACACTGCGCCAGAATGTGTGCAGCAGATCGTCATAGCTCACTACTGCATCATCATAGGTTATACGGACCGCCTCAACATGACCATCATGGTCCTTGTAGGTCGGGTTCAGCTTGGTTCCGCCAATATAGCCGGAGACGACATCCTTCACGCCTTCGACATGTTCAAAGTCCTTCTCCATGCACCAGAAGCAGCCACCGGCAAATATCGCCGTCTTTTCTTCTGCAAGCGCCGGACGTCCCATGGCCGCCGCCATGGTTGAAGCCATTAATAGGAAAACTGTCTTGTTCACGACAAAAACCCCTAACCGAATAAAATGCTCAATAAACCGAACAGACATATGGGTGAGCAGTTTGCCGGTTTCCACTGACAGATGAACACAGCTGCGTGAGCAACTGACACCGTTTTGTCAGGAAGGTTCCCTAATTTCGCCGGATTTTTCCCGATTTGGCGGAATCAGGGTAGCGGACGGTCGGCTACCCAGACATAACCATCAGGATCGATTATGTAGGCTTCCCGCAATCCATGCGGCTTGTCGATTGCACCTGAAAGCACGATATAGCCTCCGGCTTTCGCCGCCGCCTCCGCCTCATCGGGGTCACGGCCATGCAACCGCAGTTCCGCGCCCGCGCCACGCGCCTCCAGACCCGTAATAATACCGGACATGGGATGATCGAGATAGCTGTGATCGGCATGCAGCAGCCATTGCGAACCCAAAGCCGTCACAACAGCAAAATCCTCATCTTCATAGACGATCTCTGCCCCAAGAACGGATTTGGCAAACGCGGTGGAAGCGGCAATATCGGCAACCAGCAGATTGACCGACAGGCCCGGCTTGATCGACCGGCCAAAATCATCGGCTTCCATCCAGGGTTCTTTTGTGCGTTTTTTCATGGTTGAGGTCCGCTCTCACGAATTGCAGGGATCGATTGGATACCCAATACATCATCAATCCGTGGCAATTCGCAAGACTAACACTCTAGACGCGGCGTTCGACCATCATGCGTTTGATCTCGGCACCCGCACCGCCCACAGCAGCAAGGCTGCCAGGACGTGCAAGACAAAAACTTCGCGATTGCCTAGACGCGGCGCTCGACCATCATGCGTTTTATTTCGGCAATCGCCTTTGCCGGGTTCAGGCCTTTCGGGCAGGCCTGTGTGCAATTCATGATCGTATGGCAACGATAAAGCCGGAACGGATCTTCCAGATTGTCCAGCCGCTCGCCGGTGGCTTCATCACGCGAATCGATCAGCCAGCGATAGGCCTGCAACAGGACGGCAGGTCCCAGATAGCGATCGCCATTCCACCAATAGGACGGGCAGGAAGTCGAACAGCAGGCGCAAAGGATACATTCATAAAGACCGTCAAGTTTCTCGCGGTCATCACGGCTCTGCAGCCATTCTTTCTGCGGTTCCGGCGACACCGTCTGTAACCACGGCTCGATTGACCGGTGCTGCGCATAGAAATTCGTCAGGTCAGGTACCAGATCCTTGATCACTTCCATATGCGGCAGCGGATAGACTTTCACTTCACCTGCAATCTCATCCATGCCCTTGGTACAGGCCAGCGTATTGGTGCCGTCAATATTCATCGCGCAGGAACCGCAAATCCCCTCGCGGCAGGACCGGCGCAAGGTCAGCGTCGGATCAACCTTGTCCTTGATCCATAAAAGCGCGTCGAGCACCATCGGACCGCAATCATCCATATCAACAAAGAAACTATCCAGTCGCGGATTTTCATCATCATCCGGCGACCAGCGATAAATACGGAATTCGCGAATATTCGTGGAGCCATCCGGCTTGGGCCAGGTCTTGCCCGGCTTGATCTGCGAATTCTTTGGAAGTGCGAGTTCAACCATGCCGTCGCCCCTTAATACACCCGTGCCTTCGGTGCGATCTTGGCCAGATCGATACCTTCAGCCAGCAATTCCGTATGAACCGGGCGGTAACTCAGCTTGACCTTGCCCTTTTCATCCACCTTGGCGAGCGTGTGCTCGCGCCATTTCTTGTCATCACGATCAGAGAAGTCCTCCCGGGCATGCGCACCACGGCTTTCCTTCCTGGCTTCCGCGCCATAGACGGTGGTGATCGCACAGGCCGCCAGATTATGCAGTTCCAGCGTCTCCACCAGATCGGAATTCCAGATCAGTGACCGGTCATGGACTTTCAGGTTACCCAGATCCTTCCAGACCGCATCCATGCGTTTGCAACCGCTTTTCAACGTTTCCTCGGTCCGGAAGACGGCTGCATCCTCCTGCATCGCCCTTTGCATTGTGTCACGCAACTGCGCTGTCGATATGGAACCATCGGCATATCTGGAAGCATCAAACCGGGCCATGATTTGATCACTCACAGCTTCATCGGGTTCAGGAATGGAAGATTCGCGGTCTATCACCTGACCTGCCCGGATTGCTGCCGCCCTGCCAAATACGACAAGGTCAATCAGGCTGTTTGAACCGAGCCGGTTGGCGCCATGTACCGATGCACAACTTGCCTCTCCCACCGCCATCAGGCCCGGGGATACGCGATCAGGGTTTTTTGCGGTCGGATTGAGGACCTCGCCCCAATAATTGGTCGGCACGCCACCCATATTATAGTGAACCGTCGGAAGCACCGGTATCGGCTGACGGGTAACTTCTACGCCTGCGAAAATCTTGGCCGATTCCGAAATACCCGGAAGACGTTCCGCCAGGACCGCCGGGTCCAGATGGTCGAGATGCAGGAAGATATGATCCTGATTTTGCCCGACACCACGCCCTTCCCGGATTTCCAGCGTCATGCAGCGCGAAACTACATCGCGCGAAGCAAGGTCCTTGGCTGAAGGCGCATAGCGCTCCATGAAGCGTTCACCTTCGGAATTGACCAGATAGCCGCCCTCACCGCGCGCACCCTCGGTAATCAGCGTTCCTGCACCATAGATGCCGGTCGGGTGAAACTGGACAAACTCCATATCCTGTAGCGGCAACCCTGCACGCGCAATCATGCCATTGCCATCACCAGTACAGGTGTGGGCTGACGTCGCCGAGAAATAGGCCCTGCCGTAGCCACCGGTCGCCAAAACCACCATCTTGGCATTGAAGCGATGAATTGTGCCATCATCCAGGTTCCATGCAATCAGCCCGGTACAGACACCATCCTTGTCCATCATCAGGTCAAGGGCAAAATATTCGATATAAAACTCGACATTATTGCGCAGCGATTGAACGTAAAGCGTGTGCAGGATCGCATGCCCGGTCCGGTCTGCCGCCGCACAGGTGCGCTGAACAGGTGGCCCGTCACCATAATTTTGCATATGACCGCCAAATGGCCGCTGATAGATCTTGCCATCCTCAGTCCGGCTGAACGGAACACCATAATGCTCCAGCTCATAGACAGCTGCAGGCGCTTCCATTGCCAGATACTGCATGGCGTCAACATCACCCAGCCAGTCCGACCCCTTGACCGTGTCATACATATGCCACTGCCAGCAATCCTCACCCATATTGGTGAGCGAGGCTGCAATGCCGCCCTGTGCCGCAACCGTGTGGCTGCGGGTCGGGAAGACTTTCGTCACGCAGGCGGTTTTGAGCCCCTGCTCTGCCATGCCAAGCGTTGCCCGCAAACCGGAACCACCAGCACCGACGACCACAACATCATGATAGTGATCAACAAATTTGTAGGCGCGACCATTCACGCCGGGCGCTGACTTTGCGCCACTTGCCTTTTTGGCCATTGCGTCAGCCTCCGAAACCGAGCTTGAGTATCGCAAAACCGGCAGACATACCGATTACGACCGTGAAGAATGTATTGCCCATCAAGAGCAGGATTTTCAGACCTTCACCATGAATATAGTCCTCGATGACCGTCTGCATACCCAGGCGCATGTGATAGAGCATCGACACCATCGCCAATAACAGCCCAATGGCAACGAATGGGGAGGACAAGGTATCTACGACGGTCTGATGACTCTTGCCGAACAGCGAAATAATCAGCCAGACCAGAAACAGCGTAAGCGGAATATTGGCAACAGCGGTTACCCTCTGCCGCCAGAAATGGTCGGTACCTTCCCTGGCAGAACCAAGTCCGAGAACTTTTCCCAAAGGAGTGCGCATACTCTTCCCACCTCGCCTTAACTGGCAGCCAGCAACCAGATCAGGACCGTCAATGCGACGGAGCCGATCAATGTTGCCCAGGCCAGTTTGGTTGATGTTTCCTTGTCGAACAAACGCCCGGTATCCCAGATCAGATGCCGGATACCGCCAAGCATGTGGTGCATCAGCGCCCATGTGAAACCGAACAAGACCAGCATACCCGGCCAGCTCGACAAAATCGCATGCGCAAATTCATAATATGCCGGGCCGGTTGCCGCAGCCACGAGCCACCAGGCAACAATCAGCATCCCGAAATACAGCACCGAACCGGTCATCCGGTGCAATATCGACATCACCATTGTCGGTATAGGCTTGTAAATTTGCAAATGAGGTGAAAGGGGCCGCTTTGCGCGGGTATCAGCTTCTGCCATATGGGCCGGTCTCCTGCCGGAACAAGGAAAGAAATCCACTGGTTTTAAACGATCAACAAATAGGGAGATTGCAGGATTTGCGCCTGCACCGCCCCCATTCGCCGAAATCTGTTCGCAGTTGCGAACATCCTTGTTCTAATGCGTCAAGGCCCTCAGGTCAAAACCCTCAGGCCAATCTGCCGGAATAAAATCGATTAATCATGTAAAACTATGGTATCGATTAACGTGGATGCAGCCATGTCGGCAGAAAACTGTATGCATCCCTATCCATGGAAGGGTCAAAATCGACATCCGCATCTAAAAGGCGCTTCTTGAGAGAACCGTCATTAAACGCATCAAATGTTTCGGTCGCACCGCCTATATGCTCACCATCCACATAGATTTGCGGAATTGTCGGTGAGCCTGTCTTCCCCCTGAGAACAGTTCGGATACCAAGGCCAAGATCATCTTTCTGGAACGCAACTGAATCGAGATCAACGGAATGATATTCAATTCCCGCCTCGCCAAACATCTTGCGGACCGACCAGCAAAATTCACACCATTCAAGCGCAAACATCACCACCGGTTTTTCCTTGATGGTTGCTTCGACATAGGCCGCAACCTTGGGATCGGCCTCTTCTTCCTTGCCGCTAGCCGGAGCCGCGCCGCCGGAGGAAACATCAAAACGAAAGCCGGCAGTCGATCTGGAAATTTCTTCCTCTGCCGCGGTCATTTCCGCTTCAATACCGTCAAACAGGACCGTCGACATATAGCGCTCACCCGTATCGGGGATCATCGCCAGGATTTTTGAGCCTTTGGGAGCCTTTTCTGCAACGCTCAAGGCACCAGCAAAGGTTGCTCCACCTGTGATCCCACAAAACACACCCTCCTTTGCGGCGAGATCCTGACTTGCCTTCAAGGCATCACTCCCTGCGACGGGCTGAAAGGTGTCAATCAGTTTGGATTCGACAACATCTTCAGCAAGTCTCGGAATAAAGTCGGTATTCCAGCCCTGCATCAAATGCGGTCGGAACATGGGATGGCTTGAAGCCGGACGCCCGTCCGGATCTCTTACCTGTGCTATTCCACTTGAAAGGATCGGAACATTGTCAGGCTCTGTCACGACAATTTTCGTATCCGGGCTTTTAGCTTTGAGCACGCGTGAAACACCCTTCAGCGTACCGCCTGTCCCGTAACCGCTAACCCAGTAGTCGAGACCATTCTCGCCGAAATCAGCCAAAATTTCTTCAGCCGTTGTTCGCGAATGTATGTTTGCATTAGCCTCATTTTCAAACTGGCGGGTTAGGAACCAGCCATGTTCTGCTGCCAGCTCCTCGGCCTTGGCCAACATGCCGGACCCCTTTTCCGCCGCAGGAGTCAGTACAACCTTTGCCCCCAGGAACCGGAGCAGTTTTCTGCGCTCGACGCTGAAATTCTCGGCCATGGTGACAACCAGCGGATATCCCTTTTGCGCGCAGACCATGGCAAGGCCAATGCCGGTATTGCCCGATGTTGCTTCAACAACCGTTTGTCCCGGCTTGAGTTCCCCGCTTTTCTCCGCCGCTTCAATCACCGCAAGCGCCAACCGGTCCTTGACGGAACCCAGCGGATTAAACGCCTCGACCTTTGCATAGAGTTCGACGTGATCAGGACCGAGATTGTTGATGCGCACAATCGGCGTGTTTCCGATCGTATCCAGAATTGAAGCCTTGATACCGGACATGTGCAAACTCCGTATTTCTTTTCATTCGAGCCACCCCCTCTGACACGGAGGGATATGGCCAAGTCTAGCGCAGCCAACGCCTCATTGGCCAGCCAATTGCTCGAAAGATGGTTTCAACAGCTCCTGTTTACTACCTCGAGATTACCAATATGGTTATTGATCACCTATGAAAACAAATTGAAACAATCGCCTGCCATGTACTGAATACCCAACATGATGAAACCCAGGGTCAGGACCCTAATCGGCCATTGCTATTCGGCGGCCAACCCAAGGATATTTATACCAATGACAAATCTTTCGGATCGCTCCATATCAGCCGCTGAAGAACTTCGGGTGGTTTTTGATTTTTTCCAATCTTATCGCGATGGCGTTGTCGACGCCGATGTGGCTGCTGATCTGACATTCGGCAATCCGCATGAAATGCCCCTGCCCGGTCTGGTCAGTACGCTGAAAAAGCATGTCGAACCAAAACGAGTCGATTGGTTTGCCTACAAGACAAGCGAGGAAGAACCGCGGGAAGTAGTTGCGGCAGCGCTCAGCGAGGAACTGAAATTACCCTTCACACCTGATGACATTGCAATGACGCAAGGCGCCTTTGGTGCGATAGCACTGGCCTTTACCATGCTCATGGATCCCTGCGATGAATGTATCCTGCCTGTTCCAGGCTGGTTTTGCTACTCCACAATTCTGCGCGCGCAAAATTCAATCCCCGTCACGGTACCCTTGCAGGAAAACACATTTGACCTGGATATCGATGCAATCGAACGGGCAATAACGCCGCGTACCCGCATCGTTGTGGTCAATACACCGCACAATCCCACCGGCATCATCTATTCTCGTGAACGATTGTCCGAACTCGCCTCAATGCTGGAACGGAAATCAGCCGAAATTGGGCGTCCGATATTTATTCTCTCAGATGAGCCCTATCGCCGTATCCGGTTTGATGACGTGGAGTTCACCAGCCCCGCCGAAATCTACCCCTGGACCTTGATCGATTATAGCTACGGGAAAATTCTTCTCGCCCCCGGTCTGCGCTTCGGCTATCTGGCCATCTGTCCAAACATGCCGGATGAAACCAGAAATGGCTTGAGCCAAATGGCCGTCTCGACACAGGTAGCACAGGGTTGGGGATTTCCCGATGCTCCAATGCAATATGCCGTGGCCGACCTTGAAAAGCTCTCAATTGATATTGATGCCCTGGAGCGCAAGCGAAACAGGCTTCACGATGCGCTCACTCAGTGGGGATACAACATGACCAAACCCACCGGCACTTTTTACTTGTGGGGCAGAGCACCACGTGGTGATGCTGTTTCATTCACACAGTCTCTGGCTGATCGCGGCGTCTATGTGATGCCGGGTACACTTTTTGACCGGCCAACGGATTTCCGGATTTGTCTGACTGCCAGTGCAGAAATGATAGAAGCGAGCCTTCCATCCTTCGAGGAATTTGCTGAATAGGGCTGGCTACTGGTTACTTGTCAAATCGCAGGACAAAACTCAGATTGTCTGCAGGTTCAGCGATCGCTTCAAACACACGTTTTCCTGTATCGGGCGTACGCGGCGCATTCAGCATGAGTTTTGCCCAGCCGCGCCCATCGGCCTGATCTGCCAGTACGTCAATCAGCGCCTTTGCAATGCCCTTTCCGCGATGGTCATGGTGGACATAGATATGGTCGGCCATGCCTGCACGCAGCCCGGAAACCGGTTCCGGCAAGTCATAGAACATGACAAAAGCCACCAGTTCACCATCGACATACGCCCCCAGAAATTCAGCCGCCCTGTCCTGCAATAACTGTGTCGCATAATACTGGTCCGGCTGCCGCGGCGCCCCGCGTTTGAGCGCCTGGACATAGTCCGCGATAAGCGGCGCGAGGATCAGCGCATCTTTCAGACGGAGCTGCGAAATCTTTATATCGGGCGTATCTGACATCTGTCTCTGCAATCTGGTTCGACTCTGGACAGAATACTCCGTATTCGATTGACACGGGTCACGTCAACGCTGATGGAAGGTTTGCAGGTTTCTTTCCTGTGTGACAGTAAATGTTTTCCAGACCGGCCTGACACCAACGCAAAAACGGAATTACCGTGATAGAGATTTTTTCAGCAGTCCTTCCGGTATTCATCCTGATTGGCGTCGCCTATCTGGCAGTACGGCTTGGTTATCTGAAGCCTATAATTGCCGATGCTCTGAATGCCTTTGCAATCAAGCTCGCAGTGCCGATCCTCTTGTTCAGGGCCATGCTGACGCTTGATTTCAGCGCGGCTTTCTATCCGCCCATGATAATCGCCTTTTTTGTCGGAACCTTCTCCTGTTTCATTCTGGGGATTGTACTTTCAAGGACCGTCTGGAACCGGCGCCCGGGTGAGGCTGTCGCGGTCGGCTTCATGGCCATGTTCTCCAACACGGTTATGCTGGGTCTTCCGATCATCGACCGTGCCTATGGTGAAAATACACTAACGCCGGCATTCGGAATCGTATCCATGCATGCCCCACTTCTCTATGTCGTGGGCATGATAACCATGGAGATGTCGCGGCGGGATGGCAGGCCGCTCGGCGAAACGCTTGTCTCGGCAGGCCGGTCAATCATTACCAACGCGCTGATGATCGGTATTGCCATCGGTATTGCATTTAATTTCTCGAGCATCACCTTGCCGGAGCCGATCATGGCAGCAGTCGACATGTTTGCGGCCGCTGCCATTCCTGCCGCGCTTATCGGAACCGGTGCCGCCCTGACACGATATGGTTTATTGAACGATTTGTCCGAAAGCCTGACCGTTTCAGCCTTGCAGCTGATCATCCACCCTGCAATTGCATTTGTGCTGGCCCATTTCGTTTTCGGGCTTGATCCGGTCTATGTCCGTGCAGCCGTCATTCTTGCTGCCATGCCGCCGGGAATGAATGTCTATATCTTTGCAGTAATCTATAATCGTGCAGTAGCACTCGCGGCTTCCACAATGCTGATAGCCACTTTGCTTTCGATCGTGTCCATTTCAATCTGGATCGCAACCCTCAACACAGTATTGGGTACCCCCTGAGGGATGCCCAAAAATTCTGCTTGGCCTATTTCCAGTCGCGGATATCGACAAAATGCCCCGCTATCGCGGCAGCTCCTGCCATGGCAGGAGACACAAGGTGGGTGCGTCCCTTGAACCCCTGTCTTCCTTCAAAATTCCTGTTTGAAGTAGACGCGCAGCGTTCTTCAGGCTTCAGCCGGTCTTCATTCATTGCCAGACACATGGAACAACCGGGCTCCCGCCAATCAAATCCTGCCTCGACGAAAATCTTGTCCAGACCTTCAGCTTCCGCCTGATCCTTGACCAGCCCCGAACCCGGAACAATCATCGCATCAACATGGTCAGCAACCTTCTTGCCCTGGACAACCTCGGCCACCGCCCGCAGATCCTCGATACGTCCATTGGTGCATGATCCGATAAAAACGCGGTCCAGATTGATATCGGTAATCTTGGTACCGGCTTCCAGTCCCATATAAGCCAGTGCCCGCTGTTTTGACATGCGCTTGTTTTCATCTTCAATGAGCGCCGGATCAGGAACTTCACCTGTCACCGCCGCGACATCTTCCGGTGAAGAGCCCCAGGACACGATTGGCGGCAGATTGGCAGCATTGAGCTTTACGACCTTGTCAAAATGCGCGCCCTCGTCACTATAGAGCGTCTTCCAGTGCTCCAGGGCCATTTCGAACGCCTTGCCCTTGGGAGCCTTGGGCCGGTCCTTTACATAGGCAAAGGTTTTTTCATCCGGCGCAATCAGCCCGGCACGCGCTCCGCCCTCAATCGTCATGTTGCAGACTGTCATCCGGCCTTCCATGGACAGCGAGCGGATAGCCTCACCGGCAAATTCGATCACATGTCCGGTTCCACCGGCAGTACCAATCTCACCGATAATAGAGAGGATAATATCTTTGGCGGTCACGCCATCAGGCAATTGTCCATCGACCTGGACCAGCATGTTCTTGGCTTTTTTCTGCAGAAGGGTCTGCGTCGCGAGAACATGCTCCACCTCTGAAGTACCAATACCATGCGCCAGCGCACCAAATGCCCCATGTGTCGAGGTATGGCTGTCACCACAGACAATGGTCATGCCCGGCAGGGTAAAGCCCTGTTCGGGACCGATAATGTGCACAATGCCCTGCCGCCTGTCAGTTTCGGAATAATATTCAATGCCGAAATCCTCGGAATTTTTTGCAAGCGCCTCGACCTGGATACGACTTTCCTCATTGGAAATACCGGCACTTCTATCTGTTGTCGGAACATTGTGATCGACCACAGCAAGTGTTCTCTCAGGCGCCCGGACCTGCCGGCCCGTCAGACGTAACCCTTCAAACGCCTGCGGACTGGTAACCTCGTGCACAAGATGCCGGTCAATATACAGTATACTGGTCCCGTCTTCCTGCTCACTTACAAGGTGATCATCCCATATCTTGTCGTACAGCGTTCGTGCCATGATGCATTTCCATGTTTTCGGATTGTTGCGCCTGATATGCACAATGACGCTGCATCGGTCAAGAAACCGATTACGTCAATTTATGCTCCGTAACCATTTTTACCCGGCAGCGCCGGCGTTTTTTACCGCCCCCTGACCTTGGCAAGCGCGGCGGCGATGATCTTGTCCCGGCCATAGACATCCTTGCGGAAATGCACTGAACCGTCCTTGTTGACCCAATTGGTCAAATAGACAATGTGAACCGGTATCTTCTCATCGAGTTTCACGACGGTTCTTTTTCCGCTGGCAACCGTTGCATCGATCTTGTCACGATCCCAACCCTGATTTCCCAGCAGCACTTCCGCCATCTTCAACGGATTGCGCAATCTCAGACAGCCATGGCTGAAATAGCGCTGCGCCTTGTCAAATTTCGACTTTGACGGCGTATCATGCATGTAAACATTGAACTTGTTCGGGAACATGAACTTGATTCTGCCAAGCGCATTTCCTTTTCCGGGGTTCTGGCGCAGGCGGAACGGGAAATTTCCCTTGCCATAGGCAGCCCAGTTCACTCTTCCAGCACTGATTGCATTGCCGTTCGACAACAGGGAAATGTTCTGCGCTGCCAATACGCCAGGGTTTTTCCTGAGTTTGGGCAGGTATTCATTGACTGCAATTGAATAGGGAACATTCCAGAACGGATTGATCTCCACATATTCCAGCTCATCGGTAAAAACCGGCGTGCGGTGATAGGGCAGTCCCACTTGAATGATCTCGGCATGGACGGTCTTGTCATTGAGCACCACCTTGACCACCTGATCTGCCAGATTTGCGAAGATATGGTGCGGGCCGAAATCATTCTGCATCCATCGATTGCGCTCCATGTTCACTTCCATGGTCGCGATTCGATCCTCAATGGGAACGTTTAATTGCTCCAGCGTACCGGGTCCGACGACACCGTCCATTTCAATCCCGGACCGGTCCTGAAACACGGTTACTGCCTCAACAAGGGCATCATCATAGACCAGTGGATCAGCCGGTTCCCCGCTCAGCAGGCCGGCCTGCACCATCCGCGCGCGCAATGCCGGTACACGTTCGTCCGTCATGCCGGGTTTCAACACCTCGCCTTCGGGAACCTGCGTCCAGCCACCTTTGGCTTCAATCTTGCGATAGATTGCCAGTGCATTGCGCAGCCTTTCATAACGCTGCGTGAGCGGGGCAAGCAGCCGGATATAGGCCTTCAGGGATGTTGTACGGCGAATATTGCCCAGAATTGAATCAGCGCCGACAGCGGTCGGATAAATCACCACTTCCCGGTTTACCTGGTTCGGGTTGAGACGCCCCGCATTCATATGCTGGGCATAGGAAACAGATGTAGTTGCGAGATGGATCTCGAGATCGGCAAGTTCATCGTCACTACTAGCGCCAAGCTTCTGAAACAGTTCCCCGGCGTCATAATCGCCTGGTTCCAGCCCATCTTCATAGGCAAGGTTGATAACCTCCACCATATCTTCGGCTTTTTTCGAGGCCTTGCCATCTTCGATCCAGATGGGTTTGTAACCGTTCGCGATATAATGAGCCTCGATGTCGCCTAACCTTGCACGAAGTGCCTTGGACTTCGCTTCGCTTCGCTGAAGTTCAAGCTCGGCCTTGATTGCCTGTTCCAGAGGTGTAAGGACAGGTTCAGGCGCCGCCATCTCCTCCTCTGCCGCCTCTTCTCCGGCACCCTGACCTTCTGATGCAGCTGCTTCTTCGGTCTCCGGTTTGACGGTTTCTGGTTCTGCAATCTCGGAGCCTGTGGCTTCAGACTGGGCAAATGCGACCGGCGCATGGTTCAATTGCAGCAAGCAAAATCCGCAAAGTGCCATCCCGGCAACAAACAACTTCAGGAGAGAATCCCTGTTGCCTGTTCTTTTTTTCATTCCGCCCATATATCTGCCTCCCTCACCCGTTTATCTGGTACCGATCTGCCTGTTTATCAGAGAAAGAAATATTTCGGAAACAGGCAGTTTCCATATGTGAGCAATTGCTTGTGAAAATAAAAAAGCGGCCAATTTCAGGCCGCTTCCATATTTGCGCTCTAAATAAATCGTGATCCGGAATCATTCGATGAATGTTCCGGTCAAGAATTCAGGCTTGCGGTTTTTCTTCAGCCTCAGGTGCCGCCTCTGTCGCCGGTGCCGCTTCAGCTGCCTTTGCCGCCTCGGCAGCTTCCTCGGCAGCCTTTTCTGCTGCGAATGCTTCGGCTGCAGCAATCTTTTCTGCCTCTATCCGGGCCTTTTCATCAGCAGCTTCCAAGCGCACACTGTCATTGAGCTTTTTGGCACGTATGCTCGTATTCTCGGTAATACGGGCAGATTTACCGCGGCGTTCGCGCAGATAATAAAGCTTGGCACGCCGTACCTTGCCTCGCCGGACAACTTCGACTGCTTCCACCAGAGGGGAATATACCGGGAATACGCGTTCCACACCTTCACCATAGGAGATCTTGCGAACGGTGAAGCTCTCATTGAGCCCACCCCCGGAGCGGGCAATGCAAACCCCTTCATAAGCCTGAAGACGTGTGCGGCTGCCTTCCGTCACCCGGACCATGACACGAACCGTGTCACCAGCTTCAAATTTGGGAAGCTTCCGCTTGGCTTCAATTGCTGCGGCCTGCTCGGCCTCAAGCTGTTGAATAATATTCATGGTTCCAAACCTTTTATCGCATCATGCCGGGCATTCATGGCTCCGGGCACGTGTCTTTGATTAATTGACGGTCAGAGCGCCCTGCTGTTCTGCGCCTGTTGGCTGCAGATGGAATCAACATCGTTCCGGGGCGAATTCACCAGTCTTCTTCCGGCTTTTGGAAAAAGTTGCGTCGTCATAGTCGAAAACAAACCATTTGTCGACCACCATCAGCAAAGGAATTAGGGTCAGAACCCATTAAATTACACGAAATGGCGTTCGATATGACGAGAAATACAAGGAAAAGCTTGAAGAGCGGGGTTAGTGCCCCGATTGAAAGCTCTGATGCTGTAGTTCGCCGTCAGATCGGTCGTCCCATGGATGGGGCTAATTTGCGTAATTTAATGAGTTCTGACCCTAATTCTTTTTTTCCGGCTCATTGATCAGCTCAGGCCGTCTTTGGCGCGTCAGGCGAATTGCCTCTTCCATACGCCAGCGTTCAACCGCTCCGTGATCGCCGGAGGTAAGGACATCGGGAATACTCATTCCCTCCCATTCTGCCGGCCTGGTATAATGAGGATGCTCGAGCATGCCGGATTCAAAGCTTTCATTTTCTCCCGATTCAATATTGCCCATGACGCCGGGCAATAGCCGGATCACGGAATCCAGCAGGCAGATTGCGGCAGGCTCGCCGCCCGAGAGGATAAAATCACCTATTGATATCTCGACAAGATTGCGAGCCTCGATCACCCGTTCATCCACGCCCTCAAACCGGCCGCATATGATGACGACGCCATCCTGCGAAGCGATGTCGCGCGCCAGCTTCTGATCCAGCGGTTTCCCGCGAGGGCTCATCAACAATCTTTGTCTATTGTCATCATTGCTGGAAACATGGTCGATGGCGTTGGCGAGAACATCTGCACGCATCACCATGCCTGCTCCGCCACCTGCAGGCGTATCGTCAACCTGACGGTGCTTTCCCAGGCCAAAATCACGGGGATTGACCAGGTCCAGCGACCAGGTTTCATTATCCAGCGCTTTACCGGCCAGTGAGAGACCCAACGGACCGGGAAACATTTCCGGATATAACGTTATGATTGAAGCCCGAAAACTCATTTTTCCTGCTCAATCCCGTCCCGTTCACTCACCAGATTTGGTGGGACGATGACAATGGTGCCGGCAGCAAGATCGATTTCCGGGAATATCTCTTTTGTGAACGCGAACAATTCCTGCCCGCCCTCGAAAAGATCAATCTCGACAATATCGCCCGCTCCGAAATCATACAGGGCACGGACCTTGCCAAACTGGCCGCCACCCTGATCCAGCACGGTCAGCCCGGCTAGATCGCTCGCATAATACTCATCTTCCTCCTGCACTTCCGGCAGTCGGGATCTTTCAGTGTAAAGCTCCGTTCCGTTCAGCACCTCGGCGGCTTCGCGGGTATATACGCCATCGAAACGGACAATTGCCATGGTCTTGGCCATACGTGCAGCAACCACCTCAAACTGCCGGCCATCGGCAGTGTGAAGCGGTCCGTAATCGTAGAAAGACAGCGGTTCTTCCGTGAAACTCTTGACCCGCACTTCTCCCCTCACGCCATGTGGCGCTCCAATTCTGGCAAGAAGTACGGGGTTTTTCAGCATATAGATCGAAGCCGCCGCAAGCTATCAGGCCAAACCTCAGGCCTTGACTTCTTCGCTTTCGGCTTCTGCTGCTGGAGTTTCAGCTTCCGGCGCGGCTTCTTCTGCCGCAGGAGCCTCTTCAGCGGCAGGTGCTTCGGCTGTTTCTGCTTCAGCTTCCGGCGCTGGCGCTTCTGCTTCAGCACTCTCGGCAGCAGCAGCTTCTTCTTTCGCAGCTTCTGCTTCCGCCAAACGCTCCTGTGCCTTCTTGCCCGGCAGCGCCTTGTTCGGATTGTTTCTAGGCTCGCGCTTCATCATGCCTTCGGCGTCAAGGAAACGAAGAACCCGGTCCGTTGGCTTGGCACCCTTGGAAATCCAGTACTCAATCCGTTCCTTGTTCATGGTGACACGATCGCCATCCTTTGGCAGAATCGGGTTATAGGTTCCAACTTTCTCAATAAAGCGACCGTCGCGAGGCGAACGCACATCAGCGATCACAATCGAGTAATAGGGGCGCTTCTTCGACCCACCGCGGGCCAGACGTATTTTCAATGCCATTTATTTTCTCCTGAAAACTTGATGATGGTGAACCCGCTCATGTGCGGGCCTGTTCGTGATGCCGGATAACTTCCTGAATGATGAAGTTGAGAAGTTTCTCCGCAAAATCGGGATCGAGATCAGCTTCGCGCGCCAGATGACGCAATCGTGCAACCTGCTCCCTTTCTCGTGTCGGATCTGCCGGTGGCAAATCGCTAGAGGCCTTCAAGATGCCGACGGCCTTTGTCGTCCGGAACCGTTCGGCAAGAATATGGATGAGTGCCGCATCCAGATTGTCGATCGTGGCACGAAACTGTCCAAGTTTCTCGATCGTCTTGTCGCTTGAATTTTCATCTTGCGCGGTCATGGGATTACTCATTTCTTCTTGCCAAGTCCCGGCAGTTTCGGCATACCGCCGCCCATGCCCATCTGTTTGGCCATGCGTTCCATTTCCTTGGGGTCCATATTGGAAAGGTCCGGCATTCCGCCCATACCACCGGGCATACCGGCAGGCAGGCCTCCGCCACCGCCGAGCATCTTGCCCATCATGCCTTGGCCCATGGCGCCCATAAGACCGCCCTTCTTGCCCATTTTCTTCATCATGTCCGCCATCTGAAGATGCATCTTCAGCAGCTTGTTGATTTCCTGGACAGAGGTACCCGAACCGGCCGCAACCCTTTTTTTGCGATTTGCGTTCAGCAATTTCGGGGTCTTGCGTTCCCGTCTGGTCATCGAGGAGATTATCGCCTGCTGACGCTTGAAGATGCTGTCATCAAGTCCCGATTCAGCAATCTGCTTCTTCATTTTTCCGATACCGGGCAACAGACCCATAATGCCGCCCATACCGCCCAGATTCTGCATCTGACCCAATTGTTCGGACAGATCATTCAGGTCAAACTGACCCTTCTGCATCCGCTTGGCCATTGCGGAAGCCTTTTCGGCATCAATGGTCTCGGCAGCCTTCTCAACAAGAGAAACAATGTCTCCCATTCCGAGAATCCGGTCAGCAATACGGGAGGGATGGAAATCCTCAAGCGCATCCATTTTTTCCCCGGTACCGATCAGCTTGATCGGCTTGCCGGTAACGCCGCGCATGGAGAGCGCAGCACCGCCGCGCCCGTCGCCATCAATACGGGTAAGGACAATACCGGTTATCCCGACACGCTCGTCAAAGCTGCGCGCAAGATTTACCGCGTCCTGGCCGGTCAGTGCATCGGCAACCAGCAATATTTCATGGGGTCCGCTCTTGGCCTTGATATCGGCCATTTCCACCATAAGCGGCTCGTCAATATGGGTGCGGCCGGCAGTATCAAGAATGACAAGGTCAAAACCACCCAGCTTTGCCGCCTGTATTGCACGCTCGGCAATCTGAACCGGCGACTGGCCGGCAACAATCGGCAAGGTCTCCACCTCGGTTTGCTCGCCGAGCTGCTTCAACTGTTCCTGCGCTGCCGGGCGGCGCGTATCAAGCGACGCCATGAGAACCTTTTTCTTGCTGCGCTCCGTCAAGCGCTTGGCGATCTTGGCGCTCGTCGTCGTTTTACCTGAACCCTGCAGGCCGACCATCATGAGCACCACAGGTGCAGGCGCATTCAGGTCAATCGTCTCGGCACCTGAACCCAGCATCTCGACCAGTTCATCATGAACGATCTTGACCACCATCTGGCCCGGCGTCACAGATTTGACGACTTCGGCCCCGACGGATTTTTCACGTACGCGCTCAATGAAATCACGGACCACATCCAGCGCGACATCCGCCTCAATCAGGGCACGCCTGACTTCGCGCAGGGCTGCCGAAACGTCCTTTTCCGTCAGCGCACCACGGCGGGTGAGGCCTTCAAATATACTGCCCAGGCGTTCAGATAGTGATTCAAACAAATGTCTGATCCTTTGCTTGCGGTTTCCTCTCCGCAAGATAGTGATTGATTACCTCAAAACCGAATCTCCAAAGCAAAAAATCACCTGAGGGCGCATCGCGCTGTCAGATGGTTGCCTCCGGTGTCAAAAGCGCCGGTCGGCTGCTCGGAATTCAAAATCCAAGATAAGTTGCGCCGATAAACAGCGTTTACACCTGATTGTCAAGAACAACACGCAATTCAGTCGTCCTATGACAGGCATCTGCAATTTTTGATTAACCCTTGCGGGACTTCTGACCAGTAAATCGCCAAAACCCTTTTAATTAGCCGCTGATTCCGCCATATAGGCCATGAAACAAGACGAATTCCGGGATTTCGGTAAATTGACCGCGCAAACC
>JBPCWJ010000106.1:0-7900 GCA_051009635.1 Rhizobiaceae bacterium | reverse complement strand
CTCCCGTTTCCATGGCGGACATCATGGCTTCGATTTCTGATGTTTTCATGAATGAACAAACCGGACCAATGGGGAAAACCTATGCATTTATCGGCGCAAAGGGGGGATGCGGTTCATCCACCATCTGCCACAATGTAGCTTGGTCGATTTCATCAAAGTTTCAGTCCGATGTCGTCCTGACTGATCTGGACCTGGCTTTCGGTACCGCGAACATTAATCTTGATCAGGATCCGCCGCAAGGCATTGCCGAGGCAGTGTTTTCATCCGATCGCATGGACGACATCCTGCTGGATCGCCTGTTGGCCAAATGCGCCGAGCATCTCAGCCTGCTGGCGGCACCTTCGACGCTGGACCGGGCTTATGATTTCGAAAAAGACGCATTCAGGCAGATACTTGACGTCGCCCAGCGCGGCGCACCCAACGTCGTGGTCGATGTTCCGCATCAATGGACATCCTGGACCAGGCAGGTTCTGGCCAGCGCTGATCAGGTGGTAATTACTGCCTGTCCCGAGCTCGCCAATTTGAGAAATACCAAGAACATGCTCGATGTTCTTGCGGAATTGAGACCAAACGACTCCAAGCCTCATCTGGTCATGAACCAGGTTGGAACACCCAAGAGACCTGAAATTGCAGTACCTGATTTCACGGGTCCTTTGGGATTGGAGCCGGCTGCGGTTTTGCCGTTTGAGCCGGCGTTGTTCGGAACTGCATCCAATAATGGCCAGATGATTTCCGAGGCTGATCCAAAGTCGCAAATATCAAACTCATTTGACCTTCTGGGTCAGATACTGACTGGAAAAGCGCAATTGCAGACCGAAAAGAAGAGAGGGCTAAACCTGCTCTCCAAACTTCGGCTCAAGGGAAAATAGCTTGCCTATGTCATTGGCCAGGGCAGGTTGTGGCCGGGAAATTTCGGGTTAACTAGGTATTGAGGAAGCCATGTTTGGTAAAAGAGGCGACGGTCAAGGCGGTTCAACAGGTTTCAAGCCTGCAGCAATTACGGAAGAATCCAAGAGTGCGCCGATCCCGGATCCGGTAGAAACCAGCGCGGTTGCAGCGGAACGGGAAATTGAACGCGTTCCCGATATCACTACACCCGATACTCCGGTCTCCCAGGAAAAAAACGAAGAATATTACGATACCAAGTCCAGCGTATTTTCGGCCTTGATCGATACCATTGATCTTGGTCAGCTTTCCAAGATGGATAGCGAGGCGGCACGCGAGGAAATTCGTGATATCGTCAACGATATAATCTCCATCAAGAACCTGGCAATGACCATTTCCGAGCAGGAAGATTTGCTCGAGGACATTTGCAATGATGTTCTGGGTTACGGGCCTTTGGAGCCGCTTCTTGCCCGCGACGATATCGCCGACATCATGATCAACGGGGCCAGGACTTCCTATATCGAAGTTGCAGGCAAGGTTCAGGCTGCAGGTGTCCGTTTCCGTGACAATGCTCAATTGATGAATATCTGTCAGCGTATCGTTAGTCAGGTCGGCAGACGTGTGGATGAATCCAGCCCCATATGTGATGCGAGGCTTGCCGATGGTTCCCGCGTTAATGTCATTGCGCCTCCGCTCGCAATTGACGGCCCTGCGCTCACCATTCGTAAGTTCAAGAAAGACAAGCTGACGCTTGATCAACTGGTACGCTTCGGATCAATCACACCGGAAGGGGCGACCATCCTTCAGATTATCGGCCGGGTGAGATGTAATATCGTCATCTCCGGTGGTACAGGTTCTGGTAAGACAACGCTGTTGAATTGTCTCACCCGTTATATCGATAGCGATGAGCGTATCATTACCTGCGAGGATTCCGCGGAACTGCAATTGCAGCAGCCTCACGTGGTCCGCCTTGAGACCCGCCCGCCAAATCTGGAGGGCGAGGGTGAGATTACAATGCGTGATCTTGTCAAGAACTGTCTGCGTATGCGTCCTGAACGTATCATCGTAGGTGAGGTTCGCGGTCCGGAAGTGTTTGACCTGCTGCAGGCCATGAATACCGGCCATGACGGTTCGATGGGAACAATCCACTCCAACAGTCCGCGTGAATGCCTGAACCGTATTGAATCCATGATTGCCATGGGCG
The DNA here is from genome assembly GCA_051009635.1 of Rhizobiaceae bacterium. Taxonomy (GTDB): domain Bacteria; phylum Pseudomonadota; class Alphaproteobacteria; order Rhizobiales; family Rhizobiaceae; genus BOKV01. The sequence goes on along the minus strand of JBPCWJ010000106.1, from coordinate 5,811 downwards.
GGTTTAACCTTCCCGCAAAGACCGTACGTGAAATCATTGTGGGATCGGTCGATGTAATCGTGCAGGCAACCCGCCTGCGTGACGGCTCACGCCGCATCACTCACGTCACAGAGGTCATCGGTCTGGAAGGCGATGTGATTACGACCCAGGATCTGTTTGTTTACCGGATGGATGGCGAAGATGCCCAGGGCAACATACTCGGCAAGCATGTTTCCACCGGTATTGGTCGACCGAAATTCTGGGAACGCGCCCGCTACTTCAATGAGGAATCCAGACTTGCTGAAGCCCTTGATGCTGCTGCTGATACAGAAGCGGAGGTCCAGTAATGTTCGGCCTTGACGGAACAATGCTGGCATTCATAGGTCTCACCACATTGGCTGTGGCAGGCCTGATATACGCATTTATGTTTGATCGGGTATCGAACGAGGTTGCTACGGAAAAACGTGTAAAGTCTGTGCAGAACCGCGACGTGGTGGCAAAATCAAATGCCACCGCCCGGATCAATGACGTCGCAAAGCGCCGTAAATCGGTGCAGGATTCATTGAAGGAACTCGAGGACAAGCAGAAGGAAAAGCAACGCAAATCGATTGGTATCAAGAAACAAATGGCGCAGGCCGGGCTTAACCTGTCCATGAACCAGTTTGTATTGCTGTCCATTTTCAGCAGCTTGTTCTTCGGATTGGTTGCATTTCTTGCCGGCGCCCCTTTGCTCGGTATTGGTGGCGCCGCCTTTGTTGGTGGTGTTGGTGTTCCACGTTGGCTGGTATCTCGAATTCGCAAGCGCCGGTTCAACAAGTTTCTGGAAGAATTTCCCAATGCCGTTGACGTTATTGTGCGTGGCGTTCGGGCCGGACTGCCGGTAAATGAGTGTTTCAACATCGTTGCCACCGAGGCAAAGCCCCCGATATCAACCGAATTCTCGAAGATAATCGAGGCCCAGCAAATGGGTCTGCCAATGTCTGAGGCTGTTGTAAAACTCTACGACAATGTCCCACTGGCTGAAGCAAATTTCTTTGGCATCGTGATCTCAATTCAACAGGCGGCGGGTGGTAATCTCTCCGAAGCGCTGGGCAACCTTTCAAATGTCTTGCGTGATCGCAAGAAAATGAAACAGAAGATCAGTGCCATGTCTGCCGAGGCCAAGGCATCTGCAGGTATTATTGGTGCCCTGCCATTCCTCGTGGCATTTCTGGTTTATATCACCACACCCGACTACATAAAGATCCTGTTCACCCATCCCACCGGCCACATCATTCTTGTTTGTTCCGGTCTGTGGATGGCCATGGGCATCTTTGTGATGAAAAAAATGATCAGTTTCGATTTCTAGAGAGCGGCCCGGAAAATGGATCAAATCTTCTTCATCTTCGAGCCACAAAACATGCTGGCGATCCTGGCCGCCATAGCGGTCTTCGCCTCGATCATTACCGCTGCCATGCCGCTATTGGCACGTGATGAACTTGGCAGCAGAATGAAGAGCGTCGCGATCGAGCGCGAAAAAATCCGTGCGCGTGAACGCGCCAAGATGACAATGGGTCAGAAGGATACGACCAAGGCTTCCCTGCGCCAGCAATCGGGCGGAATGATCCAGGACATGGTGGATAAGTTGAATCTGCGCAAGGCGCTTGCAGATGAAAACACCTTCTCCAATCTGAAAATGGCTGGTTACCGCAAGCAGTCCCATATCTATGTATTCCTGTTTTTCCGTCTGGTACTTCCGGCAATCGCCTTTGTAGCCGCGCTGATCTACGTTTTCGGCATTGCCGAAATGGAACGGCCCTTCATGGTCAAGATATCGATTGTCTGTTTCATCGCTTATGCTGGGTTTTATGCACCTAACATGTTCGTCAAGAACGCCATTGCCAAGCGGCAGCTTTCGATCCGGCGTGCCTGGCCGGATGCCTTGGATCTCATGTTGATCTGTGTGGAATCTGGCATGTCGCTGGAGGCGGCGTTCCGCAAGGTCGCTGTCGAGATTGGCATTCAGTCGCCACAACTGGCCGAGGAACTGGTCCTTACCAATGCTGAACTTTCCTACCTGCAGGAACGCAGGCACGCCTTTGAAAACCTGGCTGCTCGCACCGGTATTGACGGCGTAAAATCAGTCTGTATGGCACTGATACAGGCAGAACGCTACGGTACACCTCTCGGACAGGCTCTGCGGGTACTGTCCCAGGAAAGCCGCGACAACCGGATGGCTGAAGCCGAAAAGAAGGCTGCCGCCCTGCCGCCGAAACTCACAGTGCCGATGATTGTATTCTTCCTTCCGGTCCTGTTTGCCGTGATCATGGGTCCAGCGATGATCCAGATCTTCGCAATGCGGTAAGAATCCGTCCACCGGAACTTCTATGAATAAGCTGCACTGATGAGCATCTCCTATTTGACAACGGAGGCCGCGTATCCGCGCCAAATAAAGACGTGTCATGGTCTTTGGTTCTTCATCAAGATCGGAAGTTTCAGTTAGTCGCCAATCGGCTTCGCAGGACAAACTCGTAGAGAAACAATAACCGAAGTTAGTCGGCTACATAAGAGCACAGTAGCGGTAGAGATCAGTAGGGATATTGGTTCAGCGAATTTGGATGTCTGGCAAGGAAATCACACCTGCCGAGAAAACGGCAAGGTCAGTTTACCTTCTTGTCTTCCTTTTCCAGCATGCTCCAGGAATTCTGCTGGGAAAGCATGTCCCGGAGATAGGCGATATTTGCCCGGGCCTCACTTTCAGGCAATTCGGCAGAGGCGATCTGCTGGGCTTCCACGAAGCGGCCCTGCAGGCCAACAACAAGCGCAAGATTCTGGCGAACCCTGCTGTCTGCTCCCGGTTGTGAGTTGGCCTTGCGCAGATAGGTCTCTGCCGCAGGAAGATCATTGCTCAATACATAGGACATGCCGAGATTGGAAAGAACGGTCGGTTCATTCGGAACGATATCCAGTGCCTGGCGATAGTGGATCCGCGCATCATTCGACCTGTCCAACTGGTCAAGAATGGCGCCTTGGGCGGATAACAACTGCCAATCGGGCTGTTCCGGTCTCTGGGCCTTTTCAATGGCGGCCAGTGCCTGTTTCAGATTTCCTGTAGCAGCAAGCGCCTTTGCATAGGCAGTAAGAATCTGGTTGTCCTCGGGGTGATGAATGACCAGCTTGCGCACTACAGCAAGCGCCTGTTCATCCTTGCCGGTCATCCGCAGCAGACTCGCATAGGTCAGGCCAATGCGTTTGTCTTTCTGATTGTTGTTGTAGCTCTCCGCATATTTTCGCAATTGGGCATTAAGTTGCGGTACAGACATTTGGGCCACCGCATTGCTGCCGGAGCCCCGGACAGAGCCGGTCGTTCGTGGATCGGTTGCACATGAAGAAACGGCTACTGCAACACCCAGGACCAGGGAAAGTGCAACTGATTTGCGAAGGAGCCGTATTGATCTCATGTCTAGAACCCGAACGTGCAAGAAATTACAGTACAAGGGCAGACAATCAGCCCGCCCATGGGTAAATAAGTAAACTGTTAACCCTAATGCTTGGTTAATCTCGCCCTGTCTTGGCCAACATGTTGCCAAATTTGTTAATCCTGAGAGGTCTCCATGCGTGTCAGCGCACTTTCAAAAAAGAAATCAGGCGGAACGCCGGTCTACATGCTGGAACCGAAGTCGCTGGCATCGCTTCCGGACAACCTGCCTGATATTGCATCTGCCTGGATGAAATCGACCGGTTTTACCGCAAAGAGTGGCCAATTATGCCTGGTTCCTCGACCTGACGGAAAAATTGAATGCGCCCTGTTCGGTTTGGGTGACAATGCCAATCCAATGTCGGCAGGCCGCCTCGCGCGCCTGCTACCTGCAGGTGACTGGAGTTTTGCCGGTGAAGTTACTAATCCTGAGCTTTCAACTTTGGGATTTCTGCTGGGAGCCTACCGTTTTGATAAATACCGCCAGCAGAAGAAAGCTGTTGCAAAGCTGGTAGCGCCTAAAGGCATTGATCTGGCAAAGATCATCAGCGAAGCAGAGGCGATCACCCTTGCACGAGACCTGATCAACACGCCTACGAATGATCTGGGACCCGCAGAACTGGAAAAGGAAATTCGCGCTCTCGCAAAGCGTCACGGCGCGCGTGTTACCGCAATTCGTGGTGATGATCTTTTGAAGAAGAATTTTCCCATGGTTCATGCAGTAGGCCGCGCCAGCGATTCACCGCCGAGACTGGTGGACATGAAATGGGGGTCAGCAAATCACCCCAAAGTTACGCTGGTTGGCAAGGGCGTTTGTTTCGATACTGGCGGCCTGAACATCAAGCCGGGATCCTCAATGGCCCTGATGAAAAAGGATATGGGGGGTGCCGCCAATGTGCTGGCGCTCGCCCATATGATCATGGCCTCGAAACTGCCGGTGCGTTTGCGGGTTATAATCGGCGCTGTTGAAAATTCAATTTCGGCCAATGCATTTCGTCCTGGCGATGTTTTACCCAGCCGGAAGGGGATTACCGTGGAAATCGGTAACACCGACGCTGAAGGCCGTCTTGTTTTGGGAGATGCGTTGGCGCTTGGAGATGAGGAAGCGCCGGAAATCATGATCGACATGGCCACATTGACCGGCGCTGCACGTGTTGCGTTAGGCGCGGACCTGCCTGCAATGTTCTGCAATCAGGACCAGTTCGCCGATGAATTGTCGGAGGCTGGAGACCGTCAATTTGATCCGATGTGGCGCCTGCCGCTTTGGCAGGGCTACCGGTCTGGCATGTCATCGGATATCGCAGACATCAATCATATCGGAAAAGGCGGATTTGCCGGCTCAATCCTTGCGGCATTGTTTCTGGAAAGCTTTGTGGAAAAAACATCATGCTGGGCGCATTTTGACATCTACGCCTGGAACAATGCGGCAAAGCCATGGTCTCCGGCCGGTGGAGAAGCATTTGCAATACGCGCGATCCACGATGTTCTGGCTAATCGCTATCCACGCTGAACAACTGAATTTCAGGCCAATCTTGCAAATTTCATCAAAAAAAGCTGTAATTGATACGGTAACGAAACGAAACCGCCCTACCGGTCAAGATGACGGAGAGCAAGGTGACGATTGTATTGCGTACAGAGCAAGCTTTGAGATTGTGGCAGGAGGTTTCGCTTGCCCTGGTTCTGGACAACAAGCCTGACCTGACAACCCGTCAGATGACCATTCTTCTGACGGTATACCTTGAGCCACCACCTCATACGGTGCGAGGTCTGGCGGCAAAGCTCGGTGTCACCAAGCCCGTCATCACCCGCGCGCTTGATACGATGGGTCGAATGAAGCTGTTAAAGCGCAAGCGGGATGATCGTGATCGTCGAAATGTCATAATCCAGCGTACCGTTGAAGGGGCTCTATTTCTGGAGGAATTTGCCGACCTCGTTTCCCTTCAGGCCGAAAAGATCTGAGGTAATGCCAGACCGCCCTTCAATTGATCCGCTCGACCGCCGATTGAATGCCTGGAACCTGGACCTTGCCAGTATTGAACTGGAAGGAAAGGTGGCTTCGAAACGCTTCGTTGCAGGAGAACCAGCGCACGTATCGGCACCATGGTGTGATCTGCGCCGTGAGCCTTCTGCCGATTGCGGCATCGATAGCCAGATCTTGCTGGGAGATAATCTCCGTATCTTTGACCGCCGTGAGGGCTGGGCATGGATTCAGGCAGACAGGGATGGATATGTAGGCTGGACTTCGGATGACGGACTGGCAATTGACAACACCGAAACTACACACATTGTAACGGTTCCAAGAACCTTCACCTATCCGGTACCGGACATGAAATTCCCAGCCCTCCGCAACTTGTCGATGGGTTCCCGTATTACTC
>JBPCWJ010000105.1:0-4318 GCA_051009635.1 Rhizobiaceae bacterium | reverse complement strand
GATTGATTCCGTCCCAACCAAAGGCGTTCAGTGTCTGGCCTGACAACAGGGATGCGATGGCAACGGAACCAAACAGCAGAAAGTCATTGGCGCCCTGCGCCTTGTTTCGCTCTTCAGGGTGGTAGGTGTCTGTCACCATCGCTGTTGCGCCAATAAATCCGAAGTTCCAGCCGACGCCCAGCAATATCAAGGAGATCCAGAAATTAGCCAGATTGATACCTGCCAATCCCACAAGCGCACAGGCAATGAGGATGATCAGACCTGTCGCGATTACCTTCTCCTTTCCGTAACGGTTGATCAAATGCCCCGTTACAAAGCTGGGACCAAACATCGCAAGTACATGCCATTGAATACCCAGGACTGACTGGGTTTGCGTAAACCCACATGCGATCATGGCCAGCGGCGCTGCGGTCATGACATAGCTCATCAAGGCATAAGACCCTGATCCACATAGAACCGAAACGATAAAGCGAGGTTGTTTGACAATCTCTGCCAGCGGACGGCCCGGTTTGGCATGATCTGATTTTTCACGTCGTGGCGCGGCGGACGGATCCAGGAAGCCAAGAATTGCCAGCGTGACAACAAATAACGATGTTGCGCTCAAATATGCTCCGGCAAAGGGAATGGGCGACAACAGATCGGAGGTCCAGATTACCAATTGCGGGCCAATTATCGCCGCAACCACCCCGCTTGCAAGCACCCAGGAGATAGCCTTTGCGCGAAATTCCTCCGTCCCGCGATCCGTCGCCGCAAAGCGGTATTGTTGATAAAATCCGCTTGCGACACCTGTCATAAGCAAGCCGCACAGGAAGAACAGGAAGGAATGAATAATTACAGCCCAGGCGGCAACCACCATGCCTATAATGCCAATGAAAGACCCCGCCATAAAGCCATATTTGCGCCCGACGCGCTGCATGACGATTGCAGCAACCACAGCGCCAAGGGCTATGCCGATGTTGAAGCCGGTCACAGGTGCAGTCGCAAATGATTTGTCTGCTGCGAGGAGATAGCTGCCTGTCAAACCGCCCAACGCAATGGACACCGGGGCCGCAGCGCCAGTGAAAGCGGCACATGCCGAATAGAGCAGCGCATTCTTGCGTGCAACGGCATTTTCTTCGACTGGCGAACGGGGTATCGCCTGTGACATCAGCTTCTCACTGTCGCTTTATTCAAAATGGTGCCAGGATTTGGCGGTCACCTGGATTTGATTATTGTCTTCATCCAGTATCCGGACAATTCCCGGCCTGTTGTTCGCCGTGGCCAAGTGTGTCAGTTGAATATCCATTCCACCGGCTGATGCCAACATATCATCCATCTTGTCCTGCGGCACAGAAAATACAAACTGATAGTCGTCTCCGCCTGTCAATGCGATAGAAATTTCGGGAGCATCGGCATCCAGCCCGTCCAGCAATCGTGGAAGCGGGACCGCCTTCAACGGTATGTCGAATCCAACCTGCGAGGCCTTTGCAAGCTTTTCAATATCACCAATGAAGCCATCTGATATATCCATGGATGCTGAAGCGAATTCAGAAATCACGGATGCAAGTGCCAATGGAGGCTCGGGAAGCAGATATCTGGAAAGCAATGCGTCTGCCGTTTCCCTGTCTTGAGTTTCGAGTTTGTTGTTTCGAACCAATAGCCCGAGCGCACCTAATCCGATTTGACCTGAAACAAATAGCTGGTCGCCACTTTCAGCACCCAGGCGCGAGGCGTATTTTTGCTTCTCGACCGTACCGAAGGCAGTAATTGAGATGACCGGCCTTTCGGCAACCTTGAATGTGTCGCCACCACAAAGCGAAAGCGAATGGTTTTCGCAATCTTCTGCCAAACCTTCGGCAAAATCACTGAGCCAATCCTCATCCCAATCAGGATGGAGGCCAAGTGCCATTGAAAATGAAAAGGGCTTAGCACCCTTTGCAGCCAGGTCAGAGAGATTTACACGAATTGCCTTCTTCGCAATCTTGGCGGGTGGGTCGTCGGGAAAAAAATGAACTCCGGATGCAATTGCGTCCTGTGTGACAACCAATTCCTTACCATCAGGTATTTGTAACAGGGCTGCATCATCTTTCAGGGCAAACGAACCTGAAGCTGCCAAGGGTGCAAAATATCTTTCTATAAGCTCAAATTCACCTGGACGTTCCATTGCGCTTCAATCTGTTTGTGACGCTGTTCCATCCGATTTGCGCTGCCGGGATGAGGCTTCACCTGCGCGTAGCTGCCGGGCAATGGAATCAAGCACACCATTCACCATTCGCGGTTCGTCATCACCGTAAAATGCATGGGCGACATCAACATATTCATTGATAATGACCTTGGCCGGCACGTCCTTGCGATTTGTCAATTCAAACACACCAGCGCGGAGAATCGCCCGCAGCAAGGTATCGATGCGCGTTAGCGGCCAGTCAGGTGTGAGTGCAGAATGGATTACCGGATCTATAGACTTCTGCTCCTTTACAACGCCCGCCACGATCCCGCGAAACCAGGAAGCATCGGCGTCCACATAGCGTTCTCCATCGACGTCCTTGCCGAGGCGAAGATTCTCATATTCGCCGACAACTTCCGTTACCGGAGCATGGGTCAAATCCATCTGGTACAAGGCCTGGACCGCCGCTAGCCGCGCGGCTCCACGCTTATTGGCCGGTTTGGCTGATTTAACTGCCGCCTTTATGTCATTCGGGGAATCAGGCACCGAGTTTGCGCCTTATTTCTATCATTGCCAATGCGGCCTGTGCCGCGCCACCGCCCTTGTTCTTTTCTGTCACGCGGGCCCTTGCCCAGGCTTGCTTGGTGTCTTCACAGGTTATGATGCCATTACCCAATGCCAGATTTTCCTCAATCGACAGATCCATTAATGCGCGGGCAGATTCCCCAGCTACTATGTCATAGTGTGAGGTCTCTCCGCGAATTACGCATCCCAAGGCTACATAGCCGTCATAATCCGTACCGCCATCCTCGGCAGAATAAAGCGCCATCGAAATGACAGCAGGAATTTCAAGACAACCGGGAACCGAAATCTTGTCAAATGTCGCGCCTGAACTTTCCAGTTCGGCTTCCGCCCCCGAGAGCAGCTCATCGGATATGTCTTCGTAGAATCGTGCTTCCACGATAAGCAGATGCGGTTTTGCAGCCATTAATGTCGCTCCTTACACGGAAGCGGGTAAAACCACGCCCGTTAAGCATTGGCAAGCGATTTGTTTCTACGATACGATAATTGAGCCTGATCAGTTCCTGAATTCGCTCAGCCTTGCTGCATAGCGAGCCATGAGATCGACTTCGAGATTGACGAAATCTTCGACCTGTCGCTGCCCCCATGTTGTTACTTCCAGACTGTGTCGTATCAACAAGACATCAAACCGGTTTCCATCAACCGTGTTGACAGTCAGTGATGTCCCATCGAGGCACACCGAACTCTTTCCGGCTATAAATTTCGCAAGTTCTGCTGGCGCTTCAAGCGTGAACCGTACTGCATCGCCCTCGTCTTCCATTGAAACTATTCGAGCCATGCCGTCCACGTGCCCTGTTACCAGATGGCCTCCCAGTTCATCGCCGAATTTCAAGGATCGTTCGAGGTTGATTCCATCTCCTGCTTTCAGTTTTCCAAGTGTGGTGAGCCTTAACGCCTCCTCCCACGCCTCTACAGAAAATGAATCGCCAGACTTCTCAACTACGGTGAGGCAGGTCCCGGCATGTGAAACAGACGCACCGATTTCGAGATCGGAAATGTCCCAGCTCGTTGAAATCTCGAAGCGGCGGCCCTGATTGACATCACGAACCGATATCACTTTTCCAACATCTGTTACGATACCGGTGAACATGAACTATCCCTGCTTCCTGAACCGGCGGGCCAGATCATCACCCAATTTCAATTCACCGACCTGTTTGAATTCCCTGGGCGGATCTTCGAATTTTATCGGACTGGCGACTGCATCCCGATATTCCGCCAGCAAAACCGGACTTTGATATAACACAATCTCGTCAACCAATTCTTCTTCAATGAAACTGGCTGCAACTGCAGCTCCGCCTTCAACCAGAATATTCATTATTCCGCGTGCGCCCAGATCGTCCAACAACTCCGGCAAGGCAATTTTGCCATCAGCCAATTCACCGACCATGAATTCACACCCCAGGTTACGGAGCTTTTCCCTGCCATCATCTGATTCCGGCGCAACAATAATCGTATTTACCGACCTCGCGGTTTTTGCGAGTTTGCTTTCGGTGCCAAGTTTCATTTCAGGATCAAGAATGATGCGGATCGGCGATCGTTGTTCAAGTCCATTCAAACGGCATGTCAGTGACGGATCATCAGCAAGAGCGGTGC
>JBPCWJ010000104.1:0-6840 GCA_051009635.1 Rhizobiaceae bacterium | reverse complement strand
GATGTTGGCCCGTTCGAAGACGGGTTGCTCAACACGCTTCGAGCCGATCACTCCGAGATACTGGATTCAATCCGGCTTGAGCAGCAAATCACCGACGATACCATGGCTAAATTGACCTCTGTCGTCGAAGATTTCGCCAAGAGTTTTGCATAATCCGGCGGCCGCTACAGGCAGAAACCAGGGAGCGACATGCCCAGTCTCAAGGATCTGAAAAACCGGATTAATTCGGTCACGGCGACGCAGAAAATCACCAAGGCAATGCAGATGGTGGCTGCTGCGAAATTGCGCCGTGCACAGGAAGCGGCTGAAGCTGCGCGTCCCTATTCGGAACGCATGGCCTCGGTCTTGTCCAATGTTGCCCAAAGTACCCAGGGCGAGGATGCGCCGCCATTGATGAAGGGTACCGGCAAGGATGATGTGCATTTGCTCGTCGTCTGCACGGCCGATCGTGGTCTTTGCGGTGGTTTCAATTCGTCAATTGCCAGAAATGCCCGCGACAAGGTCCGGCAATTGCTGGCTGATGGCAAGACAGTCAAGATCATTACTGTCGGGCGCAAGGGTTACGATATTCTCCGCCGCGAATATTCAAACCACATCATCGATCGTGTGGAATTACGCGAAGTCAAGCAAATCGGCTTTGAAAATGCCTATTCGATTGCCCAGAACGTGATCTCACGCTTTGATGAAGGCGAGTTTGATGTCTGCACCCTTTATTATGCGCAGTTCAAATCGGTTATCTCGCAGATACCGACAGCCAACCAGCTAATTCCTGCCGCAAGCGGCGAGCAAGAAGAAGAAGTCGAAGCCGGCGCTGTCTATGAGTATGAACCTGATGTGGGCGGCATTCTCAGCGATCTGGTTCCGCGTAATATTGCGGTTCAGATTTTTGGAGCGCTTCTTGAAAATGTTGCCGGTGAGATGGGCGCAAAAATGTCTGCAATGGACAATGCGACACGTAATGCCGGAGAGATGATCGACAGTCTTTCGCTGAAATATAACAGGCAAAGACAGGCTCAGATCACCAAGGAATTGATTGAAATTATCTCAGGCGCCGAAGCGCTGTAGAGTTCAGGAGAACAATGTCATGGCCAAAGCTGCTACACCGAAAAAGACAACGGCTGCCAAACCTGCAGCACGATCAAAGTCTGTAAAGACTTCCGGGGTACCGGTCGCAACCGGAAAGGTGACCCAGGTCATCGGTGCTGTTGTTGATGTCAGTTTCGAGGGTGAGCTTCCGCAAATTCTCAACGCGCTTGAAACCGAAAATAACGGTCAACGCCTGGTTCTGGAAGTTGCCCAGCATCTGGGTGAAGATACGGTCCGCACCATTGCGATGGATTCCACAGAGGGTTTGGTTCGCGGTAATCCGGTTACCGATACAGGTCAGCCAATTGCGGTTCCCGTTGGTGAGGACACGCTGGGACGTATTCTCAATGTTATTGGTGAACCGATTGATGAAGCTGGCCCGGTCAAGACAAATGAAACCCGCGGTATTCACCAGCCTGCTCCAAGTTTTGTCGAGCAATCAACAGAGGCCGAAGTGCTGGTCACCGGTATCAAGGTTGTTGACCTGCTGGCACCTTATGCACGTGGCGGTAAAATCGGGCTGTTTGGCGGTGCCGGTGTTGGCAAGACCGTGCTTATTCAGGAACTGATCAACAATATCGCGAAGGCCCATGGTGGTTATTCCGTGTTTGCAGGCGTTGGTGAGCGTACCCGTGAGGGCAATGATCTTTATCACGAGATGATTGAATCCGGCGTGAACAAGGCCGGCGGTGGTGGTGGATCCAAATGTTCGCTGGTCTTTGGCCAGATGAATGAGCCTCCGGGAGCGCGTGCACGTGTTGCGCTTTCAGGTTTGACCATTGCAGAACATTTCCGCGATCAGGGTCAGGACGTTCTGTTCTTCATCGACAATATCTTCCGCTTTACGCAGGCAGGTTCCGAGGTCTCGGCTCTTCTTGGCCGTATCCCGTCCGCGGTGGGTTATCAGCCGACGCTGGGTACCGATATGGGTGCGATGCAGGAACGTATTACAACAACAAACAAGGGATCAGTTACCTCGGTTCAGGCTGTTTACGTCCCGGCCGATGACTTGACCGACCCTGCACCCGCTTCAACCTTCTCGCACCTTGATGCAACAACGGTTCTGTCGCGTTCCATTGCGGAAAAAGGGATTTATCCCGCTGTTGACCCGCTTGATTCTACCTCGCGTATTCTTGACCCGCAGGTTGTTGGTGAGGAGCATTACAACGTGGCGCGTACTGTTCAGGAAGTTCTGCAACGCTACAAGTCGCTGCAAGATATTATCGCCATTCTGGGCATGGATGAATTGTCTGAAGAAGACAAGCTGGCAGTTGCTCGGGCGCGCAAGATTGAACGCTTTCTTTCGCAACCCTTCTTTGTTGCCGAGGTCTTTACCGGTTCACCGGGCAAGCTTGTCGCGCTCGAAGATACAATCAAAGGCTTCAAGGGACTGGTTGAAGGTCAATATGACCATTTGCCGGAGGCAGCGTTCTATATGGTTGGAACCATTGAGGAAGCCGTCGAGAAGGCTCAAAAACTGGCTGCGGAAGCCGCATGATGAAAGAAGGCCGCTCGCAGGACATTGCAGAAGCGGTCAACGAAATCTGCCCCTGGTCAGGAAAACCGGTTTCTGCCGATTCCCTGACCACCTATCGGGGCGTTACGGTTGGTTTCTGCAATCCGGGCTGCCGGGATAAATTTGAAAGAGCGGTCGGCATTTTTGACGCCGCAATTTCGGGAAAGACTTGAATATGGCTGACAGTTTCAAATTTGAACTCGTATCACCAGAGCGCCTTCTTGCCTCCATGGATGTAATTTCGGTCGTTATTCCCGGAACCGAAGGCGAAATGACGGTCATGGCGCATCATGCACCTGTCATGACATCTGTAAAACCCGGTGTTATCCAGATATTGGATGCCGATGGCCAGTCTGAAGATTTTGTGGTTTTCGGCGGATTTGCCGATATTTTGCCAGAAGGCTGCACCTTGCTTGCGGAATCTGCGGTACGTGTCGCTGATATTGATCGCGAAGATCTTCAAAATCGTATCCAGAATGCCAGGGAAGATGTGCAGGATGCCGGCGATGCAGAAAAGCGTGCGGCTGCAGAGGAGTATCTGCAACATCTTCTGACCCTCGAGAAGGGTGTCGCGCTCAACTAGTTCCGGCGCGCAAACGATTTCACTTAAACATGTTGCGATTTAGAGCCGCGAAATTGGCTCTGGAATCCCTAGTTTTCCATTTGAGGAAGCCAGCGCATTTTCTGACAATTCAACGGCCATAAGGACTGATTTTCGTCCTCTGGATATGAACGGCTTGGCTTTCGCAGCGGAAAATCCGAAACGCTCGAAGAAAAGTTTGTCACCCGTAACAAAAATTGCCTTGAAACCTGTGTTTCCGGCCAGTTTCAGCGCGTTGCGAACCAGTGTTGAACCGACCTGCAATTCACGATACCGGCTATCTACTGCCAGCGGTGATAATATCAATGACCTTGGAGGAGCTGATAGTTCGCTCAACAAGACATGCCCAATGAGCGTGCCATCACAATCTGCAATCAGGGAGAATTTGGGTACCTCTGACCGTATCATCTGAACAGCAATTTCGGCGTCATTCGCACGGCCAGATGAATTGCGGTGGATTGCAGCAATTTCCGCAATATCTTTTTCAATCGAAGGTCTGATGACCAGTTTTTCGCAAAACAATCTGTTTATCCGTCCAAGTTTCTGAGCTGCCTGCTTATCCTGATTTGTTCACCGTCCCCCATTTGGCTTGCCCGCAAGATGATTGAAGCGCTCTACAACCTGCATATAAACTTCCCGCTTGAAGTCCACTATCAAATTTGGAAGTTCCTCGATATTTGTCCATTTCCAGGCATCAAATTCAGCTTTATGTCCGATTCCGGATATATCGATTTCATTGTCTTCACCAGTAAATCGAAAGGCAAACCAGCGCTGTTTTTGACCACGATACCGGCCCTTCCAGGCATTTCCAACCAGATGATCAGGCAGGTCGTAGTTTAACCAATCATCAATTTCCCCGATCAAGTCAGCTGATTTTACCCCGGTTTCCTCGGTCAGCTCCCGGAGTGCTGCCTGTTTGGGGTCTTCATTCTTGTCTATGCCGCCTTGTGGCATTTGCCACCACTTTCCGGTGCCTTCGGGAATTGCCTGGTTCTTCTTGTCCATACGCCTTCCAAGCCATACCTGCCCATCCTTGTTCAGCAACATGACACCGACGCATGGTCGATACGGCAAGTCTGACGCTTTCTTGCTCACAATCTTTTCCTCTCCGGGTCATTAACAATGGCAGAGGCCGGCGTAATTTCTAACTCGGTATCCTCGGATTCGCGCACAAAGGCTGTAATCATGTCAATTGATTCGGGAAAGGCGTTGGCATAGCCAATCGCCAATCCTGTCCTCTGAGCCATTTCGGCCAATTCCTCCAGCTTTCCCTTGATCTTGGCGCGATCGCGGACCGTGTCTATGTGGATGTCGGCCCGGGCAAAAGGGAGAAGCGAGGATTGCGCGGCTTCCTCCGCGAGCGAATTCTTCACGCTGCCATCGTCAACAAATAAAAGCCCTCTTTGGGCAAGCTGATCAAAAACCGGCTTGATTGCCGCCTCATTCGTTGTGAATTTTCCACCCTGATAACCGATTACTCCAACATAATTGGTCGTTCTGCCAAGAAGCCAGTTGAGATTATCCGTATTGGAATCGGCATCCAGATCAGTCCGCAATGTGTGTTCACCGGGATTGTTCGCCGGGTAGTCAAAAGGTTCCATCGGAATTTGAAGCAGAATTTCGTGGCCTGCTTTTCTGGCACTTTGCATCCAGCGTTTCAGGGAGTTGCCATAAGGTGCGAAGGCCAGTGTCACACTACCCGGCAGTTTCTTGATCGCCTGCTGTGTGCCTGTCTGGCTAATTCCCAGCCCGCCGACGATCAGCACCACCCTCGCCACACCAAAGTTTCCTTCCGTGGCAGGTGGTCGGGAATAAACGTCCATTGGCCGCAAATTATCGCCGGATCGTTTGGGCAGGATTGTATTGCCTATCCGTTCCGACAATTCAGGATCGGGCAAGTGAACCAGACCGATCTCCTGTCTCCGCAATGGTGGAAGAGGTGTCTTGGGCAGAATTGAACCACTAGGCTTTGCGGGTTGAATTGTTGCGGGACCGCTTTTTGATGACCCTGCTTGATTCTTGTTCCTGACCGGCGAACCGGGAGAATTCTCATTTTCTGTTGTTGGCCGCAACAGATCCTGTTGAACAATCAAGGTTTCATCAGCTCTGTCTTCATCGTCCAGCGCGACAATAACCAGTTGCGGTCTGACGAACATCCAGCCAAGAATGCCCGCAGATGCTGTGACAGCCGCAATGATGAGGATTATCGAAACAAACATCTTGCCCCGGCCTTTCGGCTTCTCCTCCTTAACCCCCAATGGTCTGGTCAGGTCATCGGACATGAATGCCAGTCATACCCTCGCAAGATTCGATAATGTTGTAATATCATCAATCCAAATGAAAATCCGCCGAAATGAAATACCGGGAGGAATGTCCTCCCGGGATTTATTGTAACAGATTCGCTGCAAAAACTATTAGTTGGGCAGCGCCTTTTCCGGATTGGGCGGATAGGCTTCTGAAACCTTGGTGCCACGAATGAGATCAAGCGCGTAGTTCAGCTGAACATCATCCTCGGCTTCCGGCGGGACATAGGCGATTGAGCCTGAGCCTTCATCGTCTTCTTCCTGACCGGTAATATGGCCGCGCAGTTCAGATTCTCCTCTGGCTTCCACCCGACCTTTCAGCTCGTCAGGTAGCGGCTGAACAACCTCGATATCAGGCGTAATTCCCTTCGCCTGAATGGAAGTTCCGGAAGGGGTGTAATAGAGCGCTGTGGTCAAGCGTAATGCTCCATTTGCGCCCAGTGGTATGATGGTCTGAACAGAACCCTTGCCGAAGGACTGTGTGCCTAGAACGGTGGCCCGGCGATGATCCTGGAGGGCACCGGCAACAATTTCAGATGCACTGGCTGATCCACCATTCATCAACACGATTACCGGTTTGCCGCCGGTCAAATCTCCCGGACGGGCGGAATAGCGGCGGGTTTCGCTGTCATTGCGGCCGCGGGTGGAGACGATTTCACCCCGATCGAGGAATGTGTCTGATACGCTGACCGCCTGATCCAGCAATCCACCCGGATTTAGCCGCAGATCAAGAATATATCCCTTGATCTTGTCGTCACCCGTCTCATCACGGATTTTCTTGATGGCAGCTTCGAGATTATCATGGGTCTGTTCGGTGAAGCTGGTTATCTTGATATAGACGACATCATCACCTTCCATGCGTTGCTTGACCGCCTTGACGCGGATCACATCGCGAATAATGGTGACTTCAATGGGTTTATCGGCACCTTCACGCAGAATGGTAAGGACAATGGGTGTCTTTACCGGACCACGCATCTTTTCAACGGCTTCCTGAAGGGAAAGGCCCCTGACATTTTCGCCGTCAATCTTCGAAATCAGGTCACCTGACAGAACGCCAGCCTTTGAGGCAGGCGTGTCCTCAATGGGGGAAACAACCTTTATCAGTTCCTTTTCCATGGTGACTTCAATGCCAAGCCCACCGAATTCGCCGCGTGTCTGAACGCGCATATCGGAAAATGCCTTGGCATTGAGATAGGAGGAATGCGGGTCCAGCGAGGTCAACATTCCGCCAATCGCGCTTTCAATAAGCTTTTCCTCATCGGGTTCGGTGACATATTGACCGCGGACGCGCTCGAAAATGTCTCCAAAAATGCTGAGATTACGATAAGTGGCCT
>JBPCWJ010000103.1:0-7027 GCA_051009635.1 Rhizobiaceae bacterium | reverse complement strand
GGCCAGGGGTGCTGCGGCTGATTTTCCGAATGGGAGATGGCACGCATGTACCCTTTTACGTTTGGGAATCCGCTAATTTGCGATGCCCTGCGCACTGGCCTGAATTAACCGGGTCACTTCATGTCCTATGCGCCAGCCGGCTCTGCCGGAAGCCTGAAAAGGCGGGATGTGGAATTGATCTAGACACAACACAAACAAGGGCGCAGGGGATATCTGTGATAGCCAGACCCCACCAGGAGTATAAATGAGCACTGAAATGTCGGAAATGAATCCAACCCGGGAAGATTTCGCAGCACTTCTCGAAGAATCCTTCATCACCCATGATGTATTGGAGGGTGAAGTTGTAAAAGGCACGGTTACGGCAATTGAAAAGGATCTTGCTGTTATTGATGTCGGCCTCAAGGTGGAAGGCCGCGTGCCGCTGAAAGAATTTGGCTTGAGCGCCAAGGATGGCGGGCTGAAGCCTGGAGATGAAGTCGAGGTTTTCGTCGAGCGTGTCGAAAACGCGATGGGCGAAGCGGTTCTTTCACGCGAAAAGGCCCGCCGCGAGGAAAGCTGGACACGGCTGGAAGAAAAATTCGAGGCTGGCGAGAAGGTGGAAGGTATCATCTTCAACCAGGTCAAGGGTGGCTTTACTGTCGATCTTGACGGTGCCGTGGCATTCCTGCCGCGCAGCCAGGTTGATATTCGTCCGATCCGTGACGTTTCACCGCTGATGAATAATCCGCAGCCATTCCAGATTCTGAAAATGGATCGCCGCCGCGGCAATATCGTCGTTTCACGCCGTTCCGTGCTTGAAGAAAGCCGTGCAGAACAGCGTTCAGAGATCGTCCAGAACCTCGAAGAGGGTCAGGTTGTCGAAGGCGTGGTCAAGAATGTTACCGACTATGGTGCGTTCGTCGATCTTGGCGGAATTGATGGTTTGCTGCATGTCACAGACATGGCTTGGCGTCGGGTCAATCACCCAAATGAGATCCTGACAATCGGCCAGACGGTCAAGGTTCAGATCATCCGGGTAAATCAGGAAACTCACCGCATTTCACTTGGCATGAAACAGCTTGAAAGTGACCCGTGGGAGTTGATCGAATCCAAATATCCGATCGGCGCACAGGTCACCGGACGGGTTACCAATATCACCAATTACGGTGCCTTTGTTGAACTTGAGCCAGGTATTGAAGGCCTGATTCATGTCTCCGAAATGTCCTGGACCAAGAAGAATGTCCATCCAGGCAAGATTGTTTCCACTTCGCAGGAAGTCGAGGTCAAGGTTCTGGAGGTTGATCCTTCCAAACGGCGGATTTCTCTCGGTCTCAAGCAGACCCTCGACAATCCTTGGGAGGCATTTGCTTCAACCCATCCGCAGGGAACCGAGGTTGAAGGCGAAGTCAAGAACAAGACCGAGTTCGGCCTGTTCATTGGCATGGAAGGCGATGTTGACGGCATGGTTCATCTGTCTGACCTCGACTGGAACCGTCCCGGTGAAGAGGCAATCGAGGACTACAACAAGGGCGACATGGTCAAGGCCGTTGTTCTTGATGTTGATGTTGAGAAGGAACGCATCTCGCTTGGTATCAAACAGGTTGGCGGCGATCCAATGGCGGCTGCCGCCGAATCCGGCGCTATCCGCAAGGGTGCGGTCGTGACCTGTGAAGTTACCGAGGTCAAGGATAATGGGCTTGAGGTGAAAATCGCCGACACTGACATCATGTCATTCGTCAAACGTGCCGATCTTTCCCGTGATCGCGATGAACAGCGTCCGGAACGCTTTTCAGTCGGCCAGAAGGTCGATGTCCGTGTCACCCAGTTCGACAAGAAGACCCGTCGCGTATCAGTGTCGATCAAGGCACTGGAAATTGCGGAAGAAAAGGAAGCGGTTGCCCAATATGGTTCCACCGATTCCGGGGCTTCACTTGGAGATATTCTGGGTGCCGCACTGAAGGAACGTGAAAACGATTGATTTTGACGTTTTGTTATATGTAAAGATACCAAACCCGCCGGTTCTCCGGCGGGTTTTTATTTACAGCCTTGTCGATGACACGCCTTCCTGCTACCGAAATACTGAAATTCGGTATTGGCACAATGGAATTGACCTATGTCCATGACACCAGATCAGATAATTGACCGCAGGCGCCTTCGCAGAAAACTGACTTTCTGGCGTCTTGGCGCTTTCATGCTTGCAGTGGCATTTATTACGGCCCTTTCCAGCGCAAGCGGCCTGTTCGGTTCATTCTCGAAGAAAAGCAGTGACCACATCGCCCGCGTAAAGATTTCAGGCTTCATCAGCAATGACCGCAAGATGCTCGAATTGATGGAAGAACTGGGCAAGAAGAAATCGGTCAAGGCCGTACTGCTCGATGTATCCTCGCCCGGAGGATCGACGGTGGGAGGAGAGGCAATCTATGAGGCAGTACGCGAACTGGCCGGCAAAAAGCCGGTTGTCACCAGTGTTGGAACGCTTGCAGCTTCCGCCGGCTACATGATTGCTTGCGGCAGCGACCAGATCTTTGCGCACCGTTCATCACTTCTCGGTTCCATTGGCGTGCTGATTCAGTATGGCGATGTTTCAAAGCTGTTTGACAAGCTTGGCGTGGAAGTTGACGCGGTCAAGTCTGGGCCGCTCAAGGCCGAACCATCTCCGTTTAGTCCAGTGACCGAAGAAGCAAAACAGATGCTGGAAAACGTCGTCAACGATTCTTACGAGTGGTTTGTCAAGATTGTCGCCGAACGGCGCTCATTGAGCCCGATAAAGGCGAGGCAACTATCCGACGGCAGCATATTTACCGGCAGACAAAGCGTTGAAAATGGCCTGATAGATGCAATCGGTACCGAAGAGGATGCCCGCAAATGGCTGGTGGATAACAAGGATATTGATAGCAAGTTGAAATTTGTGGAATGGAAGCCAAAGAGCAAAAGAAGCTCGGGATTTCTTGATTCACAGGCAATCGTCCAGATTTCCAGATGGTTTGGCGTCGATGTGGATGTAAACACCGCCGATCAATTACGCGATCTTCTACCGCGGCCACTGTTTCTTGACGGTTTGGTATCGGTAATGCAAACTCCCTGACAAGTTTTAAGGAACAGGACAATCAAATGATCAAATCTGAGCTCGTCCAGGCAATTGCGGACAAAAACCCGCACCTATATCAACGTGATGTGGAAAACATCGTGAATGCCATATTCGACGAGATAACAGATGCCCTGTCCCGGGGAGACCGGGTGGAACTTCGTGGCTTTGGCGCATTTTCGGTAAAGAACCGGCCTCCGCGTAATGGTCGTAATCCCCGTACCGGCGTGACGGTCCATGTTGAGGAAAAATGGGTCCCGTTTTTCAAGACCGGCAAGGAATTGCGTGAACGGCTGAATGTCGACTGATCTTTCCGGTCTCTAACCGTCCGGACGCAGGAAAAACCATGCTGAAAAAATTGATCTGGCTGATTGTGGGAATCCCGGTCGCTGTTGTGCTGATCGCAGTTTCGGTTGCAAATCGTCAACCCGTGACATTGCGTCTTGATCCGTTTAATTCAGTCGATCCCGCGCTTGTTGTCACCTTGCCTTTCTTTGTATTTCTCTTTGTGGCAGTGCTTGTCGGCGTATTGATTGGCGGGTTTTTCTCCTGGTTGTCCCAATCCAGATTCCGCAAACTGGCAAGAAGCGAGCGGACAAGGGCAAACAAGAAGGAACAGGAAGCCGCCCAACAAAGGGCAAGGGCTGAAACCCTGGCACAGCAAAATGCCGAGGCGGCGGTTAATGCCGAAGGCTTCCCGTTAATTGGCAACAAGGATCGCGCCGCCTGATCCGGATATTCCATGCGCAATAAGAAGCCGCAATCAATCGTCCAGACACCACCTCGAAATCCACCTGCCAGTTCAAGACTGGCGGAAACGGTGCCTGTTATTCTCGAAACACCTGCAGATGACGACTATGCTCTGATTGACAGCGGCAATGGTTTGAAACTGGAACAATACGGTCCCTATCGCATCATTCGTCCTGAGGCACAGGCGATCTGGCAACCGGCGCTGAACAACTCTGACTGGAAAAAAATTGATGCCGTCTTTACCGGCGATACTGACGAGGAAGGCCTTGGAAGATGGCGTTTCCCCGGCCAGCCCCTGGGAGAAACCTGGCCAATGCAATGGGATGGATTGCATTACCATGGCCGGTTCACCTCCTTTCGTCATGTCGGCGTATTCCCTGAACAGGCTGCCCATTGGCGGTTTGTGGAAGAGATGATTTCCGGTGTGCGTAGACCGGTAAAACTGCTCAACCTGTTCGGTTATACCGGCCTTGCTTCACTCGTGGCCGCCCGTGCTGGCGCGCATGTCACCCATGTAGACGCATCCAAAAAGGCTGTGGCCTGGGCGCGGGAAAACCAGCAGATGAGTGGTTTGGAAGACAAGCCAATTCGCTGGATTGTTGATGACGCCGTCAAATTTTGTGAGCGTGAAATCAGGCGAGGCAATCATTATGATGCGATATTGCTGGACCCGCCCAAATATGGCCGAGGGCCAAAGGGTGAGGTATGGCAACTATTCGAGCATTTGCCGCATTTGCTGGATGTGATCGCGCAGCTTGTAAGTGACAGGCCGCTTTTTGTCGTGCTAACTGCCTATTCGATACGTGCTTCGTTTTTCTCAATGCATGAAATCTGTCAGGAAGTATTTGGCGATATGGGCGGCAGGCTGGAATCAGGCGAACTGGTCATCGTCTCGCAAAATGGCGCGCGACGTCTTTCCACTTCCATGTTTACCAGATGGATCGCGCCATGAGCGGCTCAACCCAAATAAAGCCGGGACAGGTCAAGGAGATTACAGCCTTCTCCAATCCGGTCATCAAGGATATCCGCTCGCTCGCCTTGAAGAAAAACCGTGATGCGTCCTCAAGATTCGTGGCGGAAGGCCTGAAGCTGCTGACCGATGCTCTGGATGGCGGCTGGCAGGTTCATATCGTCATCTATGCCAGGAAAATGGCAGGCGAATCCCGTATTCAGGATGCTGCCTCGCGCGCTCGCGTCAAGGGCGCACTTATCATCGAAACCAGCGAAAAACTGCTCGCCGGCATTACCCGGCGCGACAATCCACAAATGGTGATTTCGGTGGTTGGCCAGCGTTTGGCGCCGGTGAGAGAGATAACTCCGGCCCCTTCCGGGTTATGGATTGCACTGGATCGCGTCCGGGATCCAGGAAATCTCGGCACCATTATCCGGACCGCAGATTGCGCGGGGGCAGAAGGAATTCTTCTGGTGGGAGAATGTACCGACCCTTGGGGAACCGAGGCGGTACGCGCCAGCATGGGATCAATATTTCACGTTCCCATTGCCCAGATTGATGAAGAGGCCTTTATTACCTGGCGCAAAACCTGGCCCGGTGTCGTTGTGGGTACCCATCTGGACGGAAGTGAGGATTACCGGGCGCTTGATTTGAAAGAAGAGCCAACTCTCCTGTTGATGGGTAATGAACAGCAGGGTCTACCCGATAGCCTGACGCAGCTTTGTGATAGGCTTTGCCGCATCCCGATGGCCGGAGAGGCGGATTCGTTAAATCTGGCGGTAGCAACCGGTATCATGACATTTGAACTGAGACGCAAATTCCTCAAGATAGGCGGTCCTGACCCTGAAGGAGCTGTCGATTGACCAAGGCTTTCGGAATAATTGTAGTTGCGCTTGCGATCCTGATTGATCAGGCATCCAAGTATTGGGTGGAAACCGGCCTTCCCTTACAACAGAGGGTTCCTGTTCTGCCCTTCCTTGATCTTTACCGCACCTATAATACCGGCATCGCCTTTTCAATGCTTTCCTTCATGAGTGATTGGTTGCTGTCAGCGCTGACGGTAGTTGTGATCCTGTTTGTTGTCTGGCTCTGGACCCAGACCGGACACGAACGAAAACTGACCCGGTTTGGATTTGCCTTGATTGTCGGTGGTGCGCTTGGAAACCTGATTGACCGGTCCATGCTCGGCCATGTCATCGATTTCATACTCGTGCATCATGGTTCCTGGTCATTTGCGGTCTTCAATCTTGCCGATACATTCATTAGTGTGGGGGCTGGGTTCGTCATCCTTGACGAAATTTTGGAACTGAAAAGAAACGCCAGGAACAAGGCTGCAAAACCGGACTGAAACCAGTTCAGGTCTCACCCTTTGGAGGAATCGAATGGCTGAAGGCTTTCGGGCAATTCTTGTCTCGCGGGACGAGAACAAGAAGCAATCCGTTGACATCACGCAATTGACTGAAGCCGACCTGATGGATGGCGATGTAACAATTGAAGTCGAGGCATCCACGGTAAACTACAAGGACGGATTGGCAATTACCGGCAAGAGCCCGGTTGTCCGCCACTGGCCCATGGTCCCCGGTGTCGATCTGGCCGGAACGGTCATTGAATGTGACAGCGGCGCCTTTGAAAAAGGTGACAAGGTCCTGCTCAATGGCTGGGGCGTAGGTGAAGTTCATTGGGGTGCTTATGCAGGAAAAGCCCGGCTGAATTCCGATTGGTTGATACCGCTTCCAAATGGGCTGACAGCCCAGCAGGCAATGGGAATTGGAACCGCTGGTTATACTGCCATGTTGTCGGTCATGGCGCTGGAGCGTCACGGCCTTACACCCGAAAACGGACCGGTTGTGGTTACGGGTGCAAATGGCGGGGTCGGCAGCGTAGCCGTTTCAATACTGGCAAAGCTTGGCTGGGAAGTGATTGCATCCACCGGCCGTACTTCGGAGGCGGATTTTCTCAAGAGCCTCGGCGCATCCGATATCATTGACCGCAATGAACTTTCAGAGGCAGGCCGTCCATTAGGCAAGGAACGCTGGGCTGCAGGTGTGGATTCTGTCGGCAGCCATACTTTGGCAAATCTGCTGGCCCAAACCTCCTATGGCGGTGCGATTGCTGCCTGCGGGCTGGCGCAGGGATTTGATCTTCCTGCAACGGTAATGCCCTTCATTCTGCGCGGTGTTTCCCTGCTGGGCATTGATTCGGTAAATGCACCCAAACAATTGAGGCTCGAAGCATGGAAACGGATCACCACCGATCTGGAC
>JBPCWJ010000102.1:0-2889 GCA_051009635.1 Rhizobiaceae bacterium | reverse complement strand
GCCGCAAGGCAGGCTTTCATTTTGTTGGCTTTGCGGGATGGCGATGGCAATTCGCTCTCGCACACAGATTGGCTGTGCAATTCCAGGGTCTGAACCCCGGTCATTTGCTATTACGGGCTCTGATCCGGCACCCTTACTGATAGTTCCACATTGCCCGTTTGATCAGCCATTCTCCGGTGGGTTGCCGGTTTATCAACCATCCCTTGTTGGCGGTCATGGTTTTCTTTGAACCGTCCGCATGGGCTACCAGGGTAATGTCGGTTTCTGCTACCCCATAGACCCAGTCGTCGTCTATGCGCAGGGCGTGCACCGGCCTGACTTCAATAGTCCAGGTGGCAATATCATAATCCTTTTGTTCGTTCTTGCGGATCTCTTCCGGGCCGTATTCCGGCTTGCCACCCGGTGGCAACCGGATAGCGTCCGATGAAAACTGCCCAGAATATGCAGCCGAGTCATTGGCACTGACGGATGATTGATAGCTTTCGCAGATGATTTCTAATACTTCCATTGGATCGGTCATGATTTTCTCCATTGTAAATGACGTTTGGTCCGGGACAACAATGGCTGGAGATGATTGAAGCGGCCAGTGACGAAAACATAGCGCGGCCAGTACACTTTCTGTACTGGACCTGAGTAGAGGGTACCATTACCATGCATGCAACGGAGGAATAGTGATGTCGACAAAAAGCTATGGCATGTTCTGTCCGGTTGCTATGGCGTGTGAAAGCATAGAACCGCGCTGGACCCTGCTTATACTGACCGAATTGTGGAGTGGGGCGACACGCTTCAACGAAATTCGTCGCGGTGTGCCTGGAATTTCACCGGCTTTGTTGTCAAAACGTCTGAAGGAAATGGAAAAGCAGGGATTGATCGAACGCATTGAGGATCCGGCGAAAGGAACAGTGGACTATATTCGAACATCCAAAGCGATCGAGCTTGAACCGGTATTGAAACTTCTCGGGGACTGGGCCTACAAACACGTGGAACCGGAAATTGCGCTCAACAATCTGCAGCCTGATTATCTTATGTGGAATCTGCGCCGCCAGATCGATCCTACCCAGTTGCCGGATCGCCGCGTCGTAGTTCGTTTTCACTTTCCGGACTGCAAAAAGGAGGAATCCACATTCTGGTTGATCGTGCGCCCCGGCGTGCCGGCCGATCTTTGTCTTATTGATCCGAGTTTTGAAGTTGATCTGTTTGTCGAAGCGGAATTGCGGGCGCTGGGATCTGCTTGGATGGGATACTCATCCCTGCGCACGGAAATTTCCAAGGATCGTATTTTTCTAAGCGGAGACCAGCTGCTATCGCGGACAATTGACCGATGGTTTGTTAAGAACGAAACCGGGAATGCAGCCCAGTGAAGCACCAATGATTGCTTCAACACTGCCATTTCCATCGAGAACTTCCGGACTGGGGCCTGCTCAATTTGCTCAAAACTCCACCAGGAAACGGCCAAGCCGCGCTCTTACCGGTGGCAAATAGTTGGCAGAGGCAATTATAGTGCGGAAAGCAAGCCGATGCCGCCAGGATAGCCCCCCAGTGAGCTTTCTCCCACGCTCCGTAATCCGCATTGCCTCATGCCCCTGCTGGTGGCGCTTTTGCGAATAGCCGTCGACACCCCCTTCGACCAGGCGCATCGCCAGTTCCGTGGCATCTGCAATTCCAAGGTTCATACCGCGCCCGCCCACCGGAGCATGGCAATGTGCAGCGTCACCTGCCAGATGAATGCGGCCCCTTGAATATGTCTGCGCATGCCGAACAGAGATTTTGAATGTGCCCTCACGTCGAATATTTGTGACATCGATGGGCAGCGGCAGAGTATCCAGCGCGTTTTCAGCACTTGCCACAACGCGGTACCGAGTCGTTCCAAGCGGGGCAACAACGACGGTTTGACCGGGCCCCGCATTCACAAGCGTGATCTTGTTGGGATGTTGCCAGTCCCCAACATCCACATCCGCGATTGACCACGTTTGATCAAGGTCGAAGCCGGGATAGGATATACCCGCCGCTTCGCGCACAGTACTGCGAATGCCGTCGGCACCTATGATGGTATCAAACTTTTCGCTGGTTCCATCGGAGAAATGTGCCATAACCTGATCGCCTTCGCCTTCATAGTCTTCAAAACCGAGGCCAAAACGAACCGAACCTCCAAACGAGGCGAGCGTTTCGGACATGATCGCTTCCGTACGGTCCTGGGGCATGCCAAGGACACAGGGGTATTCCGTGCGCTCGGAAAACAGCGGCATTTCCAACGACAGTGACCTGCCGAGATACACGCGCAGTCCATCCATCGCCACGCCTTCGCAAATCAGTTTCCCCGCGACACCTGATGGTTTCAGCAACCCCAGACTGCGCGGTGTGATGCCGACGGCCCTGCTGAGGGTGGAAGCGGCTTGTCTGCGATCCACAATCGTAGGTATGACACCCCTGCGCGCCAGTTCTGTTGCTGCGGTCAGGCCCGTTGGACCCGCGCCAACAATGAGTATCTTCATATCGGTGTCTTTCGTTTGTGCATCGCCATAAATGTGGGAAGATTTGATTGTTATACAATGCTGACATTTATGTCAGTAATTAGCATACTGTATCTCGAACATTCGAAAGTGATATCCGGGAATCCTTTGCATTTCGGGCTTTGGCTGCTTTCCAGCCAAGAGCCGGCTAAACGTTCAGGACCCATTAATTTCCAGGATGTCGAATGACGGCTTGGATGCAGGTTTCTCGGACGCCACACTCGATTTTTGATTTGTGCACACCGTTGCCCGGCGCCGGAGAAGCGCTCAAGCACTAAATCGCATGAGATTGTTCGCGGAGCACACAACTCAGCCAAACACTCAACCTGGCTCGCCAAATATCGCGAAGCGATTTTGTGCTTTTGCCCATATCTACAAA
>JBPCWJ010000101.1:0-7656 GCA_051009635.1 Rhizobiaceae bacterium | reverse complement strand
GCACAGCTATGAGCAATTGCTGGGAGAAACTCAGCGCGGATCGCAGGTTGCCGCCAAGCTCAAACGTCACAGCTATTCCATGTCGTTGTTCGTGATTTATTTCGGGCTCAAGGGCGAACCTGATGATCTGAAACATCACATGGTCCTATTCGGCAATCGGTACCGGGAATTGATTTCGGAAATTTTTAGCGGGCCGGATCTGCCGGAAGATTTTTCGCTCTACCTGCATTGCCCTACTGTTTCGGATGACAGTCTCGCACCCAAGGGACACAGCGCCTATTATGTGCTTTCTCCTGTGCCGCATCTGGGTAATGCAAATATTGATTGGGACAAGATGGGACCGGTATATCGCGACCGGATCCTCGCCTATCTGGAAAATCAGTGCATACCAGATTTGAATGCGCGTCTCGTCACCAGCAGCTTCTTCACGCCGAAAAATTTCAAGACCGAGCTTAATTCCCATCTGGGTTCAGCCTTTTCGGTGGAGCCGCGTCTTACCCAATCGGCCTGGTTCCGGCCGCATAACAGGGACGCCAAATTCAAGAACCTGTATTTTGTAGGTGCTGGCACCCATCCCGGCGCCGGAATTCCAGGCGTGGTCGGTTCGGCAAAAGCAACAGCCAGCTTGATGCTGCAGGACCGGGAATAATGACGACCTCCGCCCAATCAATAGACAGGCTTGTCGAAGTCAGCGAAGAATCCATTGCCAAGGGTTCAAAGAGCTTTGCGCTTGCCTCCCGGATTTTGCCGCCTGAGACAAGGCGGGATGTCGTGATGTTATATGCCTGGTGTCGATATGCTGATGACGTTATCGATGATCAGGTTGCCGGATTTCGTGCCGGGGATGCATCTTCATCATCTGAAACCGAGCGTTTGAAGGAATTGGAAAGCCGGACACGAAACGCATTGTCCGGTTCACCGGACGATGATCGCGTTTTTCAGGCATTGAGCCACATCGCCAAGAAGGACAAGTTCGCCAAGCATCACCCTCTGGAATTGATTGATGGATTCAGGATGGATGTCGAAGGCCGGAAATATCGGGAGTTCTCCGATACGCTGGATTATTGTTATCACGTTGCCGGTGTTGTCGGCGTGATGATGGCGGGTTTGATGGGGGCAAGGACAGACGAGGCCTTGGACCGAGCCAGTGATCTGGGAATTGCCTTCCAACTGACAAATATTGCCCGGGACATATTTGATGATGCCGAAATAGGACGTGTCTACTTACCGTCGAAATGGTTGGAAAAATTCAATCTTGATATCAAAAATCTGGCTGATCCTGCCAATCGCAAATCGGTTTATCAGGTGGCGTTAAAATTACTGTCTGAAGCGGACCATTATTATGCATCAGCGCGTGCCGGATATTCCGCGCTTCCCTTCAGGGCCAGATGGTCGATAGCCGCTGCGGCGCGAATATATCGTGAGATTGGTGAAGTTATCAGGGCTGGCGGGCCTGATGTATGGCGCGAGCGAGTTTCAACGTCAACGCCGCGAAAGCTGGTTCTGGTATTAAAGGCGTTGGGTGATTCAGTTTATTATTCAAGACAATCAGCAGGCGATGAACGAGACGGGTTGTATCAGCGGCCCCGCATGGCCGAGAATTAGGCTCACTTGGAAAGAGCTTCGTCTTCCGATTCATACATGTCGAGTTTCAATTCCGTCCGGTTTGTCTTTAGCTGCCGTTTGAGGGATTCGATGGCGGGAGCCCACAAAAATCCAAAGGAAACACATCCATCCCGTCCTTTGACTGCATGGTGGAGCCGGTGCGCCTGATAAATGCGTTTTGCGTAGCCACCTTTCGGAACTATCCGGAATGGCCAGCGCTGATGGACAAGCCCATCATGGGCAACAAAGTAAAGCAATCCGTACAAGGTCATGCCGATTGCGATCCACCAAAGCGGGTCGTAATAATTGGCGCCAAGATAGAAAAGCGCAATTGAAATACCAGCGAAGACGACGGCAAAAAGATCGTTTTTTTCGAGTTTGTCATCATGGGGAACATGATGTGATTTGTGCCAACTCCATGCCCAGCCATGCATGATGTATTTGTGGGTGTACCACGCCACAAATTCCATAAAAGCGACTGTTCCTATAATCAGGAACAGGGGTATCAGCACATTGGTCAAATCAGTATTCCCTGTTGCATTTCAACCCATAAATATGCCGTTGGTTTCCGAACTCAATGCACAAGATGCTACGAAATATAGACCCGTCGCCTCGACAGGTAAATTGCGGCAAATAGTGCTATGGCTCCTGCAATTAGCGGCGGGATGAGCGGGATAAAGGAATCCATGAAAGTTCCACCCCGAAACAGGGCCCCTTTATAGCCCTCTATAATCCAGGCATTGGGCGTGGCCCATCCGATGGATTGAAGCCAGTCGGGCATCAGAAAACGTGGAATCATTGACCCGCCAATAGCGGAGAAAACAAGTACCACAAAGCTGGAAATGGCACTCGCTTGCTGACGTGTTGTACAGGCACTTGCAGCAAATAGCGCAAGCGAGGATGCCGTCATAGCCGCAACGATTGTGACGACCAGCAAGCCGGTGAAATTACCCTCAATGTTTACGGAATAAAAAATCCAGGCGAACAGAAAAATCAGCGCTACCTGGCAAGTTCCTCTCAAGGTCAAGAACAGGAATTTTCCAAGCACCAGAACATCGACACCGCCGGGGCCAGCCGCAACACGATCTATGATGCTGGATTGGCGTTCCTCGATAAGGGAAATCGCAGCCTGCATGGAGGAAAACAGCAAGAACATGAATGCGATCGCACCAGCAAAGTAGCTGACAATATCCTGGTTTGAACCATCTCCACCAACAAGTTCCATCTCGACCAGTTGCGGCTGATTACCACCATCCTGTTCTGAGCCCGCTGGCAGATCTCCGCTATCAATCCGCGAAAGGTTTTGTTCCAATGCCGCGTCTTGTTCAGGCGTTAATCCGCCAGTCAGTTGATCAAACAAGGGAGTCGTACGCCGGATAGTGATGCCCGGAAACTCCTGCTGCAATAGTCTCTGAACCTGGCCATTGAGCATGGAACCGGTCATTTGTGTACTTGTATTGGAAAGGATCACGATGGGTGGTAGCTGTGTATTGTCTGCGGGCTTGGCTATTACAATCGCGTTTTCGACGGTGCCCCGTTCGACGAGTTGGGTGACGACCTCCCGGTTGTTAATTTCAGGTTCCGTTATCGTAATCCCGTCTATCTCCTGTATTTTTCCTATAAGCCTTTCGGAAACAGGCGTGTTTGCCAGATCAATAATCGCAATTGAGAGGTTGGTTTGGGAGCCCCCCGTGCCGGAAAAGATCGTGGCGAAAATAGAAAATATCAGTGGCGGGAGAATGAATGCGAGTGCAATCGCGCCGCGATCACGGATTGTCTGCAATGCCATGATCTTTGCAACGGCCAGGATCATTACAGGGCGTCCTCGCGTACCAGGCTCATGAACAGGCTATCCAGTCCCGGTTGTCTGAAGCGTATTTCGTGAACATCAATCCCTGCCTTGTGAATGGTTTGGGCAATCTTTCCTTCGTCATTTGGACGCATCTTGAAAAGGGCGCTCCATTCCAGACCATTTTTCGCGCTGTGAAACCCTGCCTTGGAAAGCCTGGCGGATTGACGTTCGGAAGGCGTACTCCTCACCGCAATGACAACTTCCCGCTTGTTTCCGAATTTTTCCTTGACCAACTCTTCGGGTGTTCCCACTGGTGACAAAATTCCGTCACGCAGAAAACCCACCCTGTCGCATAGCGCCTCTGCCTGGCTCATGTCATGTGTAGTCAGGATTATTGCGGCTCCGGAACGTTTCAGCTTCCTGATCACATCATGCAGGCCATGTCTAGCGTCTATATCAACCCCTACGGTTGGTTCGTCGAACAGGATGATTGATGGCTGGTGCAGGATTGCCGCCGCAATATTGGCTCGTCTTTTATATCCGCCCGACAAGGTTTCAACGATGTCGTCGGCACGCTCGGTCAGCCCCGTGGATTCAAGCGCGTTTGAAGATGCTGCTGAAATATCCTTGCGATCAAGGCCCGAGAGCTGCCCGAAGAGTTCGAGGTTCTCTCTCACACTCAAGAATGGGTATAGCGCAATCTCCTGGGGAACCAATCCAACGGCGTTATTTTTTCCACCCCTGTCGATTTTCTTGCCGGCCAGTTCGACCGTACCCGATCTGATATGAATTCTTCCGCAAATTGTACGGATAAGGGTTGTCT
Organism: Rhizobiaceae bacterium; assembly: GCA_051009635.1. Taxonomy (GTDB): domain Bacteria; phylum Pseudomonadota; class Alphaproteobacteria; order Rhizobiales; family Rhizobiaceae; genus BOKV01. Next base: position 3,436 of record JBPCWJ010000101.1, on the reverse strand, counting down.
TGCCTGAACCGTTGCTTCCAAGAAGGCCGAAAATTTCGCCGGTGCCGACCGAGAGATCCAACCCGTTTAATATGGTATTTCCAGCATAGCCTGCCGAAAGCTGGCTGATAATCAGAGGCGGATACAACTCCCCGATTTTCGGCGACGAACTTGCCGCAGCCTCAATCATTGTGGTTTCATTCATCGATATAACGCGAGAACATCTTGCTGAAATAGGCTTCCAGGGCCCTGCTTTCGATGTCACAGTTTGAAAGCTCTTCAAAGGCAAGGTCAATCTGCTGGCGGGCTGCTGATTTCGATTGGCTCAAGCCATCAGTCCGAACAAGCGTCGCCTTTCCATTATCCTTGTCAATGTCCTTTCCGGCTGAAGCAATGGTGCCGGTCTTGTCGATCATGTCATCGACTGTCTGAAAGGCACAGCCGATGTGACCAGCAAAGCGACGGAAAGCTGCCCTGGTCTCTGGCCCGGATTTGGCAGCGACACTTCCGATTTCGGCAGCAGAAGCAAACAGGATGCCCGTTTTCATCCAGTTGACCGTATCTATGTCGGTAACTGAACCATTTCCCCTGAATAAATTCAGATCGTTCTCCTGTCCGCCTATCAATCCGTCCGAACCAATTGCGGTGTTCAGAATGGAAATGATCTGTAATCTTGATTCAGCATCACCATGTTCACTATCGGCAACCACCTTGAAAGCCAGGTTCAAAAGACCGACCGCTGCCAAAATTGCTGTATCGACACCAAATTGCTTGTGGGTGGTGAATTGTCCCCGCCTTAGTTGAGCATCATCCATGCTTGGCAGGTCGTCCAGGATCAGCGATGAACAGTGGACCATTTCAACGGCGCAGGCGGCGTCCAGGCAAAATGCCGGATTGGGATTTCCTGCTGCCTCATGGACAAGCAGGCACAGGGTCGGGCGTACCATCTTGCCTTCGCCAAGGCAGGAATAGCGCATGGCTTGATGTACAGCCAGATCGCCGGGATTGTTGTCCGGTAACAATTCGCCGAGGCGTTTCTTTATCTGTTGCGACCGATGCGCCGAAAAATCGCCCATAACGCCTCATTCTTGCTTTACTTACCAATAACCAACACAATGTCCCCCAAATTCCCCAAGTGACGACTTTTCCTTGTTTACATGACTTGACGGCCATCACAATTTGAACACCTTAGAGGAATTCGACAAACTTGTCAGATATTTGCCGGTCCTAGATGCTTGAAAAGCGAAAAATCGATCACCTTGATATCGTGCTGAACAGGCGGCACGCAACATCTACTGCGACCACTGGTCTGGGATTGGTTAATTTCGTTCACTGTGCCCTGCCGGAAGTTAATCTTGATGATGTTGATTTGCATACGGATTTTGCCGGGAAACAGATCAGTGCGCCCATCCTCATCAGCTCGATGACAGGAGGTCCGTCCAAGGCTAAGACAATCAATGCCAATATTGCCACCGTCTGCCAGGAACTGAATCTTCCCTTTGGTATTGGGTCTCAAAGGATCGCGCTGGAAGATGGGTCCAGCAGTGGTTTGGATATGGATTTACGTAAATATGCACCAGATGTACCCATACTGGGCAATATTGGGGCTGCGCAGCTCAATCAGGGGTATGGGAAAGACGAGGCGGTACGCGCTATCGAGATGATTGGCGCAGATGGGCTGTTTATCCATCTCAATCCCTTGCAGGAGGCGGTGCAATCGGAAGGTGACAGAAACTGGTCAAACCTGATTGAAAAAATTGCAAGACTTGTCTCCGATCTGCCGGTTCCGGTTGCTGTCAAGGAAGTCGGGTTCGGAATATCGGACAAAACCGCAAGCGATTTGGTGAGTGCGGGAGTTACCATCATAGATGTCGCGGGCGCAGGGGGAACGAATTGGGCATCTGTCGAAGCAGCCAGATCTGAAGATCCTGTTCGCCGCAGGTTGGGGGAAACGTTTTCCGATTGGGGTATTCCAACTGCCTATGCGGTTGCAGGTGCACGCAAGGCTTGTCCGCAGGTGACGCTAATTGCCTCTGGTGGGATCAAGAATGGCGTGGAAATCGCAAAGTGCATCCGGATTGGCGCGGATATGGCAGGTATTGCTGCCGGGGTGTTGCAGGCGGCGGTGGAATCAGAAGAAAAGCTTCACAGCCATATATCCGTCGTTATTGAAGAGTTGAGGATCGCCTGTTTCTGCACAGGCTCAAAGAACCTGGAAGCTTTACGGCAAGCGCCCCTTCTTTCGGCAGGTGATGATGTGAGCTGAAGCCTGGTTTACAGCCAGCTATTTTTGGACAGGTGGCATCCGATCGTATAGGGCATTACTCGATTGTAGGGGCTGATTCTGGGCCATTTGATCCCGGCTTGCCGGCAGCGTATCCAGAAATCGGGCATTACATATAGCATCGAACCTCCCGGCATTTTGGGATTGAAATAGGCGGGTGGGAGGAGGATGTCGCGTCTCTTGCTATTTAAAAAATGGTCAACTGCAACCCTGTCAAAGGTGAGGTAGGTCCGGCTGGCGGTTTCCTTTATGCGAGTAGCCCTTGCAACGCCACCCATGGCCATGATTGCGGTTTTGGGTAGTTCATCCTCACTGAATTTATATAAGTCTTCCCGGTCCCAAACCTCACGAACCAGTTTGAGATAGGAGTCCAATATTGGATGACCCGGCTTTGCGCCGAACAGGGAATTGCAGGCAATTACAGGCGATTTCCACATATCCGGCCAGCCGAGATAGGGCAGGAATATGTTTCGTAGCGTTCCAAAAAAATCATAGTTTTCGGCAAGAACGTTCACGCCCCGGTAGTTGATGTAATCGAAATCCACATACATGCCGCCGAACCGGTTCAGGATTTCCGCGCGCAACAGGTCGGATTTTTGCCCCCAGCAATTGGCCTGTTCAAAAAGATCACGGGTGCCAAACTCAAACTCTTTGACATCGGCATCCGTCCAAAGCCGATAATCCCAATCCGGATGGCGGCTACGCCAGGATTTTGACAGTGCTTCTAGTTTTTTGGGTACCGGTCCACCAAGCCAGATCTGGTGAATGATCTTGGGGATCGCGGGTTTGCGCAATGGCTTTATCGCATCCGGCTTTATCGCATTGTATTTTGCTGCGATCTCATCAAGACGACCGGAATTTTCGCCGGAAAGCAGCGCTCCCAGCACACCATCAGTCTCCAGTGCCTGCTCAAATGGTGGCCAGGCATTAATATCCATTGAGATTGTTCCCAAAAAATTTTGTCCTGATCATCCGAACGCTAAATTTTCGACGCCGTCAATTTGTAATCTGCATTCCTGCTGGAATATAGGCCGCCAGCACCTTGAGTAAATGAAGTTTGGCCATTGACTGTATGAATACGTAATCTAGTCTGAACACCACGAAGGCTTGTTGGCTAACAACAAAAAAACTTCCAGTTACCAAGCGGAGGAGTTCAGAATATGCTCGAGAAAA
>JBPCWJ010000100.1:0-8978 GCA_051009635.1 Rhizobiaceae bacterium | reverse complement strand
GGTAATACTCAACCTGGTCTCTAACGCGATAAAGTTTTCCTCTCCCAATGGGCAGGTCATTGTCTCGACGGTTTATGAAGGTAATGGTGAAGTCGGGATGCGGGTCCGTGATACCGGGCTTGGCATGTCGCCAGCGGAAATCGAACATGCGATGAAACCGTTCAGCCAGATAAACATCATGGATGACAAGCGCGGCAGGGGCACCGGTCTGGGCCTTCCGCTAACCAAGGCTCTTGTAGAGGCCAATCGTGCCTATTTTGACCTGGAGAGCAAGCCAGGCGAGGGAACCATCGCCCATGTGCATTTTCCCACCCAACGCGTTCTGGCCGATTGAGTTTGCACCAACAGCTACTTGACCAGACCAGCCAGTGCGTTCATAGCCAATCGCGATGAACAGTTCCCAAAAACAACAAACTCAGACTGAGCGGTTCCGGCCCAACATACCGCCGCCTGCATTCCTGATCTGTGCCATTGTTCTGATCCCTTTTTTGGCGTTGATCCTTCTGGCATTTGGCGACAGCCGGGAAGTCTGGTTTCATCTCGTTGCCAACGTCTTGCCGCGCTCGGTCAGCACCACCATCATGTTGATGGCAGGCGTCGGCTTGTTGTCTTCTGCCATCGGTGTCGGGGCTGCCTGGCTAGTCAGCCGTTATGAATTTACGGGCCGTAAGGTGCTGCAATGGGCGCTGGTTCTACCGCTTGCAATTCCGACCTATATATCGGCCTATTGTTTTGACGAATTGATGGATTTTACCGGTCCCATCCAGACATTTATCCGGTATGCCGGAAACTACACCACCCCGGCAGATTACTGGTTTCCCGAAATACGATCCCTTGGTGGCGCAATATTCATTATGTCTATTGTGCTCTACCCCTATGTGTACCTGACCAGCCGGATTGTCTTTGAAATGCAGGCAAGCTCCATTCTGGAAGCCAGCCGCGTTTTGGGTGCCGGCGCATGGCGAATGTTCTTCCGCATAGCACTTCCTCTGGCCAGACCTGCGCTGGCGGCAGGGGCCATGCTGGCAATGCTCGAGGCCCTCAATGATATCGGAGCGGTAGAAATATTGGGTGTGCAAACGCTGACTTTTTCGATCTTTGATACCTGGTTAAACCGATCGAGCCTGGCCGGGGCAGCCCAGATCGCGTGGTTGATGCTTATTGTAGTCGGACTGGTCATTGCTCTTGAACGGCGTAGCCGCGGAGCACGTATATATACCTACAGACAATCGGGAGCCGCCCCCCTTACCCGGCTGCGAGCCGGACCAATGCGCTCGATGTTCTTTGGACTACTTTGCCTTGTTCCGGTTTTGCTGGGATTTGTCGTACCTGCGGGATTGCTGATCAGTTTCGCATTTCGGCGCGTTGAACAGATTTATGAACCGGAGCTGGTTTCGGCGGCGGTCAATAGTGTCACTGTTTCCCTTTGTACTGCTGTGGTTACCGTGATTGCAGCCTATGTACTGATAACCATGTCCCGCCGCCACCGCGGAAGGGTCACCCGGTTTTTTACCCGTCTCTCTGTACTGGGTTACGCAGTGCCCGGATCCGTCCTGGCAATTGGATCGCTCTACGCGTTTACGAGCTTCGACAACTGGGCGGATGCCTTTATGCGCTCCTATTTCGGCATTTCGACCGGTCTGGTTATTTCGGGCAGTGCCGCGATAATCGTTTATGCTTGTTCCGTCAGGTTTCTTGCGGTTGCCTTCGGAGCGCTGGAAGCAGGATACTCCCGCATTTCAGAACATTTGCCGATGGCGGCACGGACATTGGGGCGAACTGCAAATCAGGCCTTGTTTGAAGTTGAATTGCCTCTGATGAGGAAGGCAATCCTGACAGCAGCCTTGCTGGTCTTTGTTGAATCCATGAAGGAATTGTCTGCAACCATATTGTTGCGGCCGTTTAACTTTCCGACCCTTGCAACCTTCATCTATGAAAGGGCTTCGCTCGCCCGATTTGAAGATGCCGCAATTGCAGCTTTAGCCATTATAGCAATTGGTCTGGTTCCGCTCCTCGTGTTGAACAGGATACAATCGGCAATTGCAGGTTCAGGGACTACTGCAGAACAAAAAAATGCGGGCCTGAAGCCCGCATCGAGTTAGTTTGTGGAGCGTAAATAGTTCTCGTATTAATTTCTGATCCTCATTCCTGCCGGAAAGATATTTGTCTGTTTCCCGTCGTCTGCAGACACGGATGCCTGCCTTTGTTGATACGATAATGGCGCTTCACTCCTTAACAAAACCTTACCGGCAAACTGAAAAATTGATAAAATAGTAAGCTTTAACAATTCAGGGTTAATAACCGTGGAAGGAATTGTTAACCATGCTGATTAAGGTTTTCAGAGGCCTTGACCTGCACAAATGAGAAAATACACAGCACTATTGATCGAAATTGCAGGCTGCATGCCGTGGCTGGCGTCTATTTCTGCCGAAAATCTGTTCAGCGATACGGTATCTGTATATAAACCGCTCCTTTGGCTTTGCCTGCCGTGGCCAAAAGATAGTCATGAATGTTATATGAATCATCTGTTCCGGCATTGATTCTATTGTGTTTTCCCGGTGAATTTGCCAGAACAGGCAGAAATACCGGCGGTTCCAATGGTATGGCCTGGCAGGAATGCCCGGCAAAGGGGCGGTTCAGGTAACAGTTTTGGTACCGGATCAAATTTATGTCCGGATGAAATGAGGGTCCATGAAGCGCTTTTTGGTCAGCGCTGCAATCTTGATTGCCGGAATTGCCGGCTTGATTGCCTTTTTGCCTTATTTTATTTCTTCGGACGCGGTTCGCGAAAGAATACTTCAGCAGGCGGTTCAGGTTACAGGACGCGAAATGTCTTTCCGCGAGGCGCCGCGAGTGTTGTTCAATCCATTTCTGGGAATTGAAATCAACAGCGTGATCTTTGAAGATCCGTTTGCAGGCCCCGACGATCCGCCTCTACTGCAAATGGAACGTCTTCGCGGCCAACTTGACCTGTTTTCCGCCTTGATTGGACGTGCCGAAATCAAGCTTTTCCAGTTTATCCGTCCCAAGTTCAATTTCCGTGTTTACGAAAATGGCGATACTGGCTGGCATTTCCCGGAAGGAAAGGTCTGGGATGTCCTTGAGCAGGCTCGAGACCAGGGTACCGCCCAAGAAGGCGGCGAGGTTGCAGTTGCCGAAAAACTACCGGTCGTAAAACTGGGTGAATTTGAGATCGTTGACGGAATAATCGAGTTTGAGGATCGCAGTACGCAAAGCCGCGAAACAATCACCAATATCAATGCGCGCATCATCTGGCCTGACACCGCATCTCCCTTAATGGTATCGGGATCGAGCATATGGCGTGACGAGGCTTTTGAATTTTCGCTTGTCAGCCAGGAAGCCCTAATGCTGTTTGCTGGCGGTACTACCGCCTTGGAATTCACCGCCAAGTCCGGGGCTTTCACAACCAGCTTTGCGGGAATTGCCAATACGCTTTCGGATCTTCATCTGACGGGAGATATTAAATTTTCCTCCCCATCTCTGCGCCGAATTCTGAATTTCATGGGAGAAGAGGTACTTCCCGGCTCGACCCTGGCCGAATTTGAAGCTGCCGGGAAAATGACCGGCACATTCCGGCAAATCCAATTGAATGATGCAACCATTTCGCTGGATGGAAACCAGGGAACCGGCGTATTGCAAATTGCGAAACGCAAACCTGGGAAAGTGCTTGTAAATGGGACATTGGCATTTGATGCCATAGACTTCACACCTTATCTTTCTGCGCTTCGCCAGGAAATTTCTATCGGAAAAAATACCATCCCAGCCAGCGACTTGTTGCAACTTGCCGATATGGATTTGAGATTGTCGGCTATTTCAGCCAAGGTTGATGAAGTTACCCTTTCCAATTTTGCCGCTTCGTTGAGCATTCAGGACGGCAGATCCGTGTTCAATCTGGGAAATGCAGAACTTTTTGGCGGCACGCTGGTAGGTGAAGTGGGGCTTTCCGAAAACGGTGCGGCCAGTGATTTTCAGGCCAATGCGATCTTTTCAGGTTTTGATGCTGCGCAGTTCAATGATGCGCTTGGCAGATCAAGGCTGTATCTGCAAGGGTCTGGAAAGGCCGAAGTGAATATTGAATCAACCGGCAGTGCGGCAATTGATCTTGCCAGGAGCCTCAAGGGTCAGGTCAAGTTCAAGCTTTCCGATGGTGTTTTGTCGGGAATTGACATGGGAACCCTTCGAAGCACAATTCTCTCGGCCCAACAGGGATCAGATACCCTCGATGCCGGCGGTCAGACGGCTTTTGAATTGCTGGAAGGAGATATCGCGTTTAACCGAAGTTCCTCCTGGATACGATCAATGCATCTATTTGCTCCTGATGTATCGGCGCAGATTGCCGGACGCTCGGCACTCGATCTAAGCGCAATCGCTCTAAGATTGCGGATTGGCCCGCCGGTTGCATCGGCTGAAAGATTGCCTTTGAACGAAGAGAAGGAATTCAACAATGACACGCTTGTTCTGGTAGGTGGGTCGGTTGGCAATCCCCTTGTCACCTGGGTTCCAATCATTGCCACACCTTCGAATTGACTTCCATCAGACCCTGGTTCGGCAGCATGAACGCGATTAAGGTTGTTTACAGCTATATTTCAGCAAGAATTGAGTAGTTGAGGGAATCCGATTATGCTCAACTAGCCACTCTTATTGGCCTGAACCCAAGAGTTTGGCCCAAACAAGTAGATTCAATGAGGCTGATTTGAAACGGTTTTTCTTGAGCAATAGAAGATTTGAAGCCGGGCAACGATTGCGCTAGCGGTGCCGACATGTTTCGCCTGTTCACAACATCTGTAAAAATAGCAATTGCCTCGCTGATAACCGGAATTGTTCTGGCCAAGCTAAATCTGTCGGCTGATCAAATCCTGCTTGAACTGGGCCTGACACCCGAGCGGGTTATAACCATGCTCGAAACCGGCGCCAATTGGGCCATTCCGAACATTATTCTTGGATCACTAGTGGTTGTGCCTGTATGGCTAGTGATCTACCTGTTCAGACCGCCGCGTAGCTAGGGGTCCTGACCCTAATCAGACATCAGCTTACTGAAAATCGAACACCGACAGGCCGGTGACCATCTCGTCAAGGCCCAGCGGCCTGGTCACAGGAGGTTCGGCCCGTGAAAGACATCCCTGTCTTTCACATAGCCTGCAAGCTGGTCCAATTGAAATTGGTCTTGAAGTCGGGGCTCGTACAGCTTCGCCATAGATAACATCACCCGCAAATGCGAAATCGCATCCCAGCAGAATTGACGTCCGGCGGACGGGCTCGTTGTAGCTGGCCTGCGGTCCATCGAGGGTTCTGGCAATACCCAGAAATTCCGCACCGTCAGGCATTTCGTAATGTTCCACGAATATCTGGCCCGGCTGACTAAAGGCCGAATGCGCTGCAAGCTTGGGACATTGGCCACCAAATCTGGCGTGAGGATATCCCTGTGCGCCGGCATGTCTAAAGCGATTACCCGCCTGATCCACCTCGAGCATGAAAAACGGAACTGTCTGTCTGCCGGGCTTTGCCAGTGTTGTCAGCCGGTTGGCAGCCTGCTCAAAGGATACGCCAAATCGCGATCGCAAAATATCGACATCATACTTCACACGTACGGCCGTTTCCTGAAAACTGTCATAAGGCATCATCAGGGCATGGGCGGCATATCGAGCAAGTTCGAAACGTGCCAGGCGTACAGCCTCGTCGCCGGTAAAACCCAGCGCATCAATTTCCACTCCAATAGCATCCCTCAATTCCAGCAGGCAGGCTTCGGTCGCAATCTCCCGGAGTTGATCAAATGGTGAAAGCCGTTCAGATATGAAAAGGCGTGAAGAGTGACGGTCATATCGACGCCGCCACATCGGCATTGCCTCCAATGGTAGCAATCGCACTGAAATATCGTGATTTTTCTTTAACCAGTCCCGGAGTGCTGCCGCCAGGTCCCGTCCGGGTACGAGTGTCTCGTGAAACCGGGCAACTGCTGTTTCTATCTCTGGATGGTAATTGGCCCGCGTTTCAAATCGCTCGCGCACTTCATCTGATGGGAGTTTCGCCGCTGTTGTTGCAGTCACATGGCCTTCACGGGCCAATACGTCGGACAAATCTGACAGGCGATTGAGCGATTCCTTGTAAGCACGGTAAAGCTTCAGGATCCCGGCAGCCGCATTTGGCGCGGCATCTGCTATTTCAACAAGCTCCTGTGGAGAGGGCAGTTCGCCAGACAATAACGGATCGGAAAACACTTCTTTCAGCGCACCCGCATTTGCAGCTTCCGTTCCGCGCAACTCATCCAGATCCAGCTTGTAAACGGATGACAGTTTCAACAGTAATTGTACCGTAAGTGGCCGTTGATTGCGTTCGATCAGGTTCAGATAGGATGGTGAAATGCCAAGCTCGCCGGCCATGGCCGTCTGCGTCAACTCCAGGGAGTGACGAATACGGCGGATACGGGGACCTGCAAATATTTTTTGTTCAGCCATTTTTACAACATTTTACAAGTCTCGAGGTAAATCCGACGAAAATCGAATTTACAATTATTACAAATTTACAAGATATTTTTGTAAAAAACAAGACAGCGTGACCCGAATAAACCGCTATTTATGTACTTTTTGGTCGAATAATTTTGCGGTGCAATGTAAAAATATATGCATCAAATGAAAATCCTCTCAGGATAATGATCGGATTGGGATACCACCGATCAGGAAGATACAAAGAAGTGGAAGAATTATGACTGATTTTTACAATCTTGTTCCCTCAGCCCCACAGGGCCGATTTGATGGCGTTGAGCGCCCCTATTCTCCGCAGGATGTAAGCCGTCTGCGGGGTTCGGTTGAAATCAAGTACTCGCTCGCTGAAATGGGAGCCAACCGGCTTTGGAAACTTCTTCAGGAAGATGATTATGTAAACTCGCTTGGTGCCCTGTCGGGTAATCAGGCCATGCAAATGGTCAGGGCTGGTCTGAAGGCAATCTACCTGTCAGGCTGGCAGGTTGCAGCAGATGCAAATACGGCCTCTGCCATGTATCCCGATCAATCGCTTTATCCGGCCAATGCAGGCCCTGAACTATGCAAACGCATCAATCGTACCCTGCAGCGCGCAGACCAGATTGAGGTGTCAGAAGGCGAGCGCTCTGTTGAGACATGGTTTGCACCAATCGTGGCAGATGCCGAAGCAGGCTTCGGTGGTCCGCTCAACTCCTTCGAATTGATGAAGGCCTATATTGAGGCCGGAGCAGCTGGAGTCCACTACGAAGACCAGCTGGCTTCTGAAAAGAAATGCGGCCATCTTGGCGGCAAGGTCCTCATTCCGACCAGCCAGCACATTCGCAATCTCAATGCGGCCAGGCTGGCAGCAGACGTCATGGGCACACCGACCCTGGTGATCGCGCGAACCGATGCAGAAGCAGCGAAATTGCTGACTTCCGACATTGACGAAAACGACAAGCCGTTTGTCGATTATGACAAGGGCCGTACTGCTGAAGGCTTCTACAATGTACGCAACGGCATGGATCCCTGCATTGCGCGTGCGGTTCAATATGCGCCTTATTGCGACCTGATCTGGTGCGAGACTTCCAAGCCCGATCTGGAGCAGGCAAAGCGTTTTGCCGAAGGCGTACACAAGCACCATCCAGACCAGATGCTGGCCTATAACTGTTCGCCATCGTTCAATTGGAAGCAGAATCTTGACGATGCCACGATAGCCAAATTCCAGCGTGAACTGGGCGCGATGGGCTACAAGTTTCAGTTCATCACACTGGCAGGGTTCCATCAGCTCAATTACGGCATGTTCGAATTGGCACGCGGCTACAAGGACCGCCAGATGGCAGCATATTCACAATTGCAGGAAGCAGAGTTTTCGGCAGAGGTGAATGGCTACACCGCCACCAAGCATCAACGCGAAGTCGGCACCGGCTATTTCGATGCCGTCTCCATGGCAATTACCGGCGGCCAGTCTTCAACCACAGCAATGGGTGAATCCACCGAAAGCGCCCAATTCGTCGAAGCTGCCGAATAAGCAGTCCTTCACATCAGCAAGTTCAGAAAGGAGTAATCACATGAACGCCCAGCCACCAGTCAAGCAACGCACCGAGGAAATGGCCTCTGCAATGAGCACGGACGAACAGGCAGCCATCCGCATGGTTGCAAACGACCTGCACAGGTTGAACCAGTCTGTCATGAAAGCGGTTGAGGCCGGGATTTCAGTGGAACTGATCCGTTCCGCGCGCCATCACTGTGGCAATGGCAATTTTGGCGACTTGCTGACGCCGGTTATCGTCAAGACCAGCTAGACAATTTTCCTCCACAGCCAACTTGCCCGCCGCACTCCATCGCGGCGGGTTTTTTGTATGGAGAGCATTATTTGGCAAACTTCAACAGAGCTGCAATCTAGGGTCAGGACCCATTAAATTACACGAAATGGCGCTCGATATGACGAGAAATACAAGGAAAAGCTTGAAGAGCGGGGTTTCTACCCCGGTCGAAAGCTTTGACGCTGTAGTTCGACGTCAGATCGGTCGTCCTTCGGATAGGGCCAATTTGCACGGAATACTACGTCGAAATATGCTTGAAAACCGGACGGTTTACTGCGCATCTACTTCTTGTATCCGAACAAATTTGCTCCTGCCATTTTGCGTAATTTAATGAGTCCTGACCCTAGGCGGTCTGGTTGGATCGAACTTTATCCGCCAGCCCTTTTAGATTTCCGTCAATGATCTTCCCCATCATCATCTTCATGAGGATCTGCCCCATAAGCCACCCCAGTACTCCGTATTTCACCCGATAGTCAAAACTCCAGATCACCTTGGATTGATCTCCTTCAGGCGCAATAGATATCTGTGAACTGGCTTCGTGCAGCGGCATGGCCGCCATATCGGACAGTTTGACCGTATAACCCTTGCCGGGCTGCCATGAAGTGACTTCTTCAATGACAGATGTGCCATTTTCGAAGTGGTTGCGGCGTCTTGAACCCGTCCCGTCCTCTCCTTC
>JBPCWJ010000099.1:0-3356 GCA_051009635.1 Rhizobiaceae bacterium | reverse complement strand
GCAGGGCGGCATGGCCGCACACACAGGCCAAATTGGCGTAATGCCGCCCTGTGGTTTGTTTTTCTCCAACTCACGGTGTTTAATGCCGGGAGATATATTCGTTTGGAATTTTTACATCTTCGAGGGAAGGCTGGCATTGCGCGATGCCTCAAGGCCTTCAAGCCAGTCCAGCATGGCAAAGTCGGTTTCCGGACAAAAGTGCTCCACTGCGCGCGATGTCAGCCTGGTCATCACCTGGTCAAAGCCGGGCTCACGCTCCACCATGGGCAACCAGAAATCCCGGTTGCCGGAACGAACCACCGCAGAGGAAAGAAGTGCGGCCCTTGGTTTGCCGGGCAATTGGCTGCCGCGGACTTGCTCAACCTCGTGAAGACCTTGCCGGGTCAGCGGCCCGACGGCCACAGGATCCCTGCCAGCATTGAAAATCTCCATTCTGCCGTCCCAGACGACCCTTTCTCCGGGCTCCACAAGGGTAGAGGAAATGGAGCGCATCTCGCGATAAAATCTCAGCTTACGACCCCTCAGTTCTATAATGGAGCCACCGAGATTGGTTCTGCCAAATTCCGGCGAGGAGAGCTTTTCAAGGAGCGCCTCAACCTTGCTGTTTGAAACGAGATATTCGCCGCCGCCCGAAACCGCGATCAAAATCTGGAAGGCATGGAACAAGACCTGCTCCGGCGCTTCCATTGCAATATCATGATCAAATACGAAAACAGGACCCGGTTTCAACTTGACGGTTGCGCCCAGCAATTGCGCCGTATCGCGGGAAACAACCGTTCGCATCCCGCCCATGACTTTCGAGAAGTCGCACAGCCTCCGCGAAAGGTCTTGATCGCCCGACAACTGCCTGCGAATGCGGACCCGCTCATAGGATTCATCCCAATTCGTCGGGTCTTCAATCCAGTTCTGGGGAAACCCGCCCAAATAGGAACGAAGCTGTTCCCGCGAAACATCAAGCAATGGCCGGACCAGTTCGCAGCCACCCGGAAGCAGACTGCGGCGCGCCATTCCAGCCAGACCGCGGCCACCGGGACGAACTGTTCCCGACTGGATCAAACGGGCAAATTCGGTTGGATCCTGACCGGCTGGAATCTGCCCGATTCCAAAATTTTCCCGCAGCAACCGCATATAGACCGTCTCGGCCTGATCATCCGCCGTATGTCCGGCCAATATCAGGTCCGAACCGATTTCGAGCGCAAACTCCTCCATCAGCGAATAGCGCGCCCTGCGGGCCGCATCCGCCAGACCGGAATGCGGTTTGATCCCGTCCCAGCCAAGCGTGGTATGATCAACGCCAAGCCCGTCACAAATGCTGGCGACAAATGCCGCTTCGGCAGCCGCCTCTGGCCGCAGACCATGATCCACGGTCACAGCATGAAGGGTTATTTCTCTCTTGGTCGCCCAGGCATGCGCCAGCAGTAAAAGCGCAATGGAATCGCCACCGCCTGACACCGCCACAAGGACAATGCCCTTGGGATCGAGGTTCGAGAAAAGCTCTTCGGGAGAGAGGTTATTGAGAGGTTGTAAGGTCAATTTGTACTGCAACTGGCCGAGTTACGGTCAGCGTTCAATTTATTGCGCACAGCTTTCGAAATATCGGGGTATTTTCTTGGAACTTCGGCATAGGTGGCACAGGCCAGTTCACGCTGATCCATATTCGCCAGCGAGTTCGCCAGCTTCAGCAAGGTCTGCGGTCCCATCCTGCTGTCGCCATATTGCTTGTGGGCATCAAGAAATACCCTTGCCGCCTCTTCATATTGACCCTGGGAATACAGGCTTTCGCCGAGCCAAAATCTTGCTTCCGGAATCTTCTGATGATCGGGAAATTTTGCTGAAAACTCGCCAAACGTATTCTCGGCCAATTCATAATCACCAGCCTGGATGTAATTATATCCCAGATCATAGAGCTGTTCGGCGTCGGTTGAAGAAGCCAGAGAGGCTACTTCCCGGTTACGATTATTTGATGGCACACCATGCAGTGGAGCTTGCCCCTGACGGGTCAAATCAATGGGACGCCCAATATCGGAATCCACCACATTGCCATTGGAATCAAATGTCATGGTTCCCAGCGATCCCGGTTTTAATGCCGTTCCGCTCCCCTGACTGCCATCATAAAGTTCAACACCGTCAATCGTACGTGCCGGCGGATTCTGCTCGATTATTTGCGCTATGGAATCGCCGTCTGAGCCTCGCGCAGGCCCAACTTGCTCAGACGGCTGTGATTTTCCCCGCAAATCTTCCTTTACAACGGGACGTTCGGCTCTGGCGATTTTCGACTTGCCCTTGGCACCACCCCGCCGGCTTTCAAGCTCCTGGAAGCGGAATTCATTGTCCTCCTGCATCTTTCGCAGCAGTTCCTGAAGTTCCAGAAGTTGGAAATTCAACTCTTCAATCCGGCCATTGAGTGCACGAACCTGATCTTCAAGCTGTATCACCCTTACCGCAGAATCCGAATTTTGAGTGTTCTGGGCGGTACGCCTGTTATTACCAAAGCCCTGAAACAGCGGCTCAGGTAATTTCAACCCCTGGGATTGTGCAATTGCCGCGCCCGGCGGACATGCCAGGCAGACCGCAAGGAGCATGGCCGGCAGAACTTTTCGCAATGACATCAATTGATTTCTCACAACTTTCAATCGCGTTGATACGATCCGGTACATTTTTCCGGCATCTACACGCTAATTCCCACTTATTACAAGAGCAACAAGAGTTCGGCCAAATTTAGGTGATATTGGCCGGTTTTCCACTTTGATCCCGGATTCAGGATCAGGACCTGCCAATTTGTAACATCATGGTTGCACTCATCTTGACGATCAACTTCGAATTTGGCGCAATTTCCCAAACTTCACCCTCGCAATAGACCAGGTTCCTGCCGGGTTTTAGTACCTTTCCAAGAGCTTGAAACCTTTCGCCTGATGCCGGACGCAAAAAACTTGTCTTGTACTCGGCTGTAAGCACATCGCAGTCTGCTGGCCCTGTGGTGAGGGCAGCATATCCGCAAGCACTATCAACAATGGCCGTCGAAACCCCTGCATGTAGATAGCCATGCTGTTGCAACAGCGACGGATCAAGACTGAAAGAAGTCCGAACCTGGCCCCATTTGATTTCCTCAATATTTGCTCCAAGTGTCGCCATGAAACTCTGACGCGCGAAGCTGGCAAGAACTTTGTCTTCAATATCCTTTGAAAGCGATTTTTCACCAGAAGCCACTATTCTCTTCCCACTTTTCGTCTCGGCTTGACTGACCAAAGCAAAAAGGGCGGCGCATGGCCACCCAGTTAGTCGAATTTTGCCACCGCCGGAGCAGCAGTTCTATCCGGCTGGTGCCGACAGCAACGTTACCGCGCGCCTGTTCTGCG
>JBPCWJ010000098.1:0-3049 GCA_051009635.1 Rhizobiaceae bacterium | reverse complement strand
CAAGTAATCTGTCCAATCCCGCCGAGGATACAGCACTTTCCAGCATGTCCGGAGAACCATTTGACAGGATTGCCAGCTTGTGACCCCGCTGTTTCAGGCTTTCGAGAGCAGCGGGCACCTCCTCATAGCAATCCAGCGTCTCATAGGCTTTCATCAGTTCAGCTTTTGCCTGCGCATTTGTATCGGGAACAAATTCAAGTGCGAAATCGAGCGCTTGTTCCGTCAGGGACCAAAAATCCTGATATTTCCCCATCGTGGAACGGGTCCAGCTATATTCGAGCTGCTTGTTGCGCCAGATTTCGGAAACACGCGCAGCATTGGGTCCTACAAGCGTGCTATGGCGTGATACAGCGGAATGGACATCAAAAAGCGTACCATATGCGTCAAATACATAGGCTTTTGGTTTCATGGTTAGCTCCCATTCTTTTTCGCATTCCTACTCTTGGCATTGTCAATATGCGTAGCAGGCAATAGATAGGAACGGATACCGGCGTGCAACATCTACCTGAAAGCGTCGGCCAGTTTCCAAACTCGATATCCAAGGAGAACTCCATGTCATTTGAACTTCCCGATCTGCCTTACGCATATGATGCGCTTGCGCCCTACATGTCTGCTGAAACGCTGGAATTTCACCATGACAAACATCATCAGGCCTATGTGACCAACGGAAACAACCTTTTGAAAGATTCCGGCCTGGAAGGAAAATCCCTTGAGGAAATCGTTATTGCAAGCCATGGCAGCAATCCGGGACTGTTCAACAATGCCGGGCAACACTACAACCATATTCATTTCTGGAAGTGGATGAAGGGTGGCGGCGGCGGAACAAGCCTGCCCGGAAAGGTAAAGGCTGCTATCGACAGCGATCTGGGCGGATATGACAAGTTCAAGGCGGATTTCATGAACGCCGGCGCAACGCAATTCGGTTCAGGCTGGTGCTGGCTGGCTGTCAAGGATGGCAAGCTGGAAATCATGAAAACGCCAAATGGCGAAAACCCCCTGATTCACGGTGCTGCACCAATCCTTGGATGCGATGTATGGGAGCATTCCTATTACATTGATTATCGTAATGCGCGACCCAAATATCTCGAGGCATTTGTAGACAGCCTGGTTAACTGGGAATATGTCGAAGAGCTTTTTGAAGCTGCAACTTCCTGATTTTTGATCACGCTTTCGTGAAAATTTGAGCTGAATCAACCGGTGAACACTGTGTTCGCCGGTTTAATATATAGATGACGCCTTTGTTTCTTGAAACGGCCATTAGCCAATGCAACAAATTATACAGTGCTAGGCTTTGGAAGTGGTAGAGATACATCGCTGGTTAAAGTTCACTGTTGGCGAATATTGGTCACAGCACAGACAATGGGAAGCAGATGAATTTGTCATCATGTCACAGTGGCAATTATTACAAATGGAGAAATGTGAATGAAAAGTTTCGGCAAAATCTCGATGGCAGTGATTGGACTGGCGGGCATTGGCGTGATGAGCGTTCCAACTCTTGACGCATATGCAGATTCGCATGGCATGAGTCCGGCAGAAATGGTTGAAAAGCGCCAGGGCCTCATGAAAACTATGGGTAAATCATTTGGACCGATCATCCCGGTAATCAAGGGCGAAAGCCAGGATCTTGAAGCTGCCGGGGCAGCAGCAATGGCAATGAATCAGGCGATAGTGGATTCGCTTGAACTCTATATCGAGGGCACAGCTGCTGGGGAGGTGCCGGGATCTCGGGCAAAGGCAGAAGTGTGGGCAAAATCGGATGAATTCAAGAAAGCAGCAGATGATCTGATTGCAGCGTCCGCAGCATTGGCTGAAGCAGCCAAAACCGGTGATGTCGACCAGTTCAAGGCGGCTTTCCAGCCATTGGGTGCTGCTTGTGGCGGATGTCATGAGGGTAAGGGCAACCTCGGTGGAAAATTCCGTACTCCAAAAGAGAGTTGATTTCTGCTTTAGTGGTCTGATTAGTTCAAATCTATTGTCAGACAGAAGAAGTTCGAAATGAAAAAATTGGCACTCGCATTTATCTTTCTGGCAATTGCGGGTGCCGTTGCATTTTATGTCCTGACAATTCCCTCCTACCTAGAAGAATCCGAACTGCAGGCCATGTCCAGTGGCGATGCTGCGAAGGGTGAACGCATGTTCTGGGCTGGCGGTTGTGCATCCTGCCATGCGGCCAAGGGAGCCAAGGATGACGACAAATTTGAACTTGGCGGCGGGCTGGAGCTCGCAACCCCCTTTGGAAGCTTTTACGCGCCAAACATATCTACTGATACCCAAAATGGCATAGGAGATTGGACTGGGGCAGAATTCGCAAATGCCATGATGAAAGGCGTTTCGCCGAATGGCAGTCACTACTACCCGGCATTTCCCTACACTTCATACACTCGAATGAAAATCGAGGACGTGGCTGATTTGTGGGCGTTTCTTCAAACCTTGCCAGCAGTATCAAGGGAAAATGACCGGCACGATTTGCCATTGGTTTTCAGGTTTCGTCGTGGACTGGGCCTTTGGAAGCTGCTCTTTCTGACCAATAAGCCCATTGTAGAATTTTCCTCGGAAGACCCTCAGGTAAAACTGGGTCAGTATTTGACAGAAGGTCCCGCACATTGTGGAGAATGCCATACCCCTCGGGATTTCATTGGCGGGATGGAACTTTCCAAATGGCTCGGAGGAGGGCCAGCGCCAGAAGGTGAGGGTAAGATTCCAAATATTACCCCAGATACAAGCGGAATAGGTTCGTGGACCAAGGAAGACATCGTCTTCTCGCTGGAATCGGGCCTTACACCTGATTATGATGTTTTCGGCGGTGAAATGGTCTCGGTTCAACAGAACATGGCAAAACTGACGCCTGAGGACAGGCAGGCCATTGCGGCATATCTCAAGGCAATTCCGGCAGTTGGATCGTATTAGGCCCTTCGACTCAAGTCTTTATCCAGCAATCCAACCGCCTTGATTGCGAATGAATAGCTGACAGCGATTTCCTCCAGCCTCTGGAAACGCCCGGAGGCTCCTCCATGCCCTGCGCCCATATTGGTCTTCAGCAGTATGGGAT
>JBPCWJ010000097.1:0-12117 GCA_051009635.1 Rhizobiaceae bacterium | reverse complement strand
GATTTATTGTTCGCAAAACAGGCTGAGCGGGGAACCACGCTGGTTCTTGTTACCCATGATACCAATCTCGCAAAACGGTGTGAGCGTGTAATGCGCGTGCGAGCCGGCGTTATCGAAAGCGATCGAGACCAACCCAAACCGGCGACTGAGAAAAAGCCAAGACGAGTGCGTGTCAAAAGCGGAGCTGCCTGAGGCATGGATACCGTCCAGAATTTGAAATCAGGCAGTTCTGCGGTTGATGATGCGTCGGGAGCTGCCGGCCAGAATAACCGGCCCGGACCCCTGCTGGCATTGAAATTTGCCATACGTGAAATGCGTGGCGGTCTTTCCGGATTTTATATCTTTCTTGCATGTATCATGCTTGGTGTCGGAGCAATTGCGGGTGTTAATTCGGTAGGCGCATCAATCTCGAAGGGTATTGCTTCAGAAGGCCAGTCAATTCTTGGTGGAGATGTTTCTGTAAGTATGGTCCAGCAGGAACTTCCTGCGCCGGTGGCCGAGTTTGTCGAGGCGCACGGAAAAACATCCAACACTGTCACCATGAGGGCCATGGCCCGCCTCAGTAATGGCGAGGACCAAACACTTGTCGAGCTGAAAGCTGCCGATAGTGCCTATCCGCTCTACGGAGAATTGACCGGGCAAAATACAAGTGCGTCTTCCCAGACCGAAGCGCCGATCATCATCGACAATCTCGCGGCGGATGAGGCCTGGGCCGATCCGCTATTACTGGAGCGTCTCTCTATATCAGTTGGAGACAGCGTCGATGTCGGGGGGCAGTCATTCAGGATTGCCGGTGAAATAGCAAAAGAGCCGGATCGTTTGTCCGGTGGTCTGGGTTTTGGTCCGCGGTTCCTGATCAGCAAGGAAGGCCTTGAGAAATCGGGCCTGATCCAACCCGGTTCGCTATACAGATCCAGCCTCACCGTACGTCTGGATGATGCTTCTCCAGCGGGTGTGAAAACATTTATCGATGAACTTGGCGAAGAATTTCCGCAAGCTGCATGGCGGGTGCGATCCCGCGAAAATGCAGCACCCGCCCTTTCGCGCAATATTGAACGGTTCAGCCAGTTTCTGACACTGGTCGGATTGACGGCATTGATCGTCGGTGGTGTAGGCGTCGCCAATTCGGTCCGGGCATATCTGGAGACCAAGCGGAGCGTGATCGCCACTTTCAAGTCACTTGGTGCGCCGGGTAGTTTTATCTTTGAGACCTATCTTATCCAGATCATTTTGCTGGCACTTGCGGGAATCGCCGGAGGGCTATTGCTTGGCATGGCCATGCCGTTCATTGCCCGAGAGGCATTGGAAGGATTAATCCCTGTTTCGTCAGCGGGTATTATTGATGGTTTCTCGCTTGGGCTTGGTGCGGTTTATGGATTGCTGGCTGCGTTTATCTTTGCGGTATGGCCGCTTGGAAATGCGCGTGAGACACCAGCTACCGCCCTCTTCAGGTCAGCGGCGTTCGAGGTCAGACGTCTGCCGCGCCCGATTTATCTGGCCATGATGATTGCCGGGCTGGGTTCACTCATCGCGATTGCGATTGTGTTCTCAGGCAATATGCGCATAGCGGGCATATTTATTGCAGCCATTGCGTTTGCCTTTGTTGCGCTTAGGCTTGTGTCTGTCCTTATCCAGTGGGTGGCCAGACGGTTGCCGCCGGTTTCCAATACGGAACTGCGCATGGCGATCGGCAATATACACCGGCCGGGTTCCTTGACGCCCTCGGTGGTCCTGTCACTTGGACTTGGCCTTGCCCTGATATGTGCACTCACATTGATTGATGGAAGTCTTCGTCAGCAGGTCAGCTCCAATATTCCAAAACAGGCTCCAGCGTTTTTCTTCGTTGATATCCAGAATCATGAAATCGATGCAATTACGTCAAAACTCGATTCCATAGCACCAGACGGGAAGGTATTTTCGGTTCCGATGTTGCGGGGCAGGGTGATCGCGCTGAAAGATATTCCGTCGGAAGAATACAAGACCGAGGAAGGCCAATGGGTGCTTCGCGGTGATCGGGGGATCACCTATGCAAAGAACCTTCCTGAAAACTCGACCTTGTCGGCCGGTGAATGGTGGCCGGAAGATTACTCCGGCGAACCTCTTGTTTCCTTCGCCGCTGAAGAGGCGGGCGAACTCGGACTCGAGATAGGTGACAAGATTGCGGTTAATGTGCTCGGCCGGCCGATCGAGGCAAAGATTGCCAACTTACGATATGTGGAATGGGAGACGCTCTCGATCAATTTTGTCATGGTGTTCTCACCAAATACCTTTGCAGGAGCACCACATGGCTGGCTGTCAACGCTGACATTGCCGGAGGGTGCCAACGATGGTGCCGATGCAGTTAACGGCTCCAGGGATGGGGAAATTTTGCGAGAGGTGACCAAGGCCTTTCCGACGGTTACCAGTGTCCGTGTACGCGATGCAATTGAGACGGTAAACACGCTGATCGGTCAATTGGCGACCGCGATCCGGGCCGCATCCTCGGTGGCGCTTGTCGCTTCGCTGCTGGTTCTGGCAGGCGCGCTTGCTGCCGGCAATCAGGCGCGTTTGCATGATTCAGTTGTCCTCAAGACGCTTGGTGCCAAGCGGATGACCCTGATTCGCACTTTTGTGCTGGAATATGCGATTCTGGGGCTGGCAACGGCAATTTTTGCAATGGCGGCGGGCGGAATTGCTGCGTGGTATGTCATTACCCAGATAATGGAGTTTCCTGCCGTTTTTGCACCGGGAATTGCCTTGTCGATGATTTCCATTGCGCTGGCGGTAACAATCGGCCTCGGTCTGGCGGGCACCTGGCGCATTCTTGGCCATAAGGTGGCACCCGTATTGCGCGAATTGTAAGGCATTGATTGGCGAAAAATTTACCGAAACATGCTGAATTTCTTTACCAAATTGGCCTGATTTCGGGTTTTCAGGGGTTGCCGTAAACCGGCAAAACCACCATATTGTGTATGAATGCCCGTAGTCTAACGGATTACGGGCCTGAAGTATTGTCTAAACAAATTTGGAGAGAAAGCCACATGGCTGACTATCAAAACAATATCGGCCGTCATGCTGCGACCGCTGGTCGGTCGGATGCGGTCTATGATGAAGGACTACGCGCCTACATGCTGCGCGTATACAATTACATGGGCCTGGCGCTCGCCTTGACCGGCATTGCTGCAATGGGGTTTTATTCAATTGCCACAACAGGTGATGCGTCTCTAGGTGTGGCTCAGGTCAAGGAAGGCGTGTATCTGACACAGATTGGAGCTGTCGTTTGGACTTCAGCTCTAAAATGGGTTGTGATGTTGGCACCGCTGGCGCTGGTGTTCTTCCTGTCGTTTCGCATTAATTCGATGAGTGTCGGTGCAGCGCAGATTACCTTCTGGGTCTATTCGGCGCTGGTCGGTGTGTCGTTGTCGACGATATTCCTGGTTTATACCACGACCTCAATTGCGCAGACGTTTTTTGTAACCGCTGCCGCGTTTGGCGCGCTCAGCCTGTATGGTTACACGACCAAGCGCGACATGTCGGCGATGGGTTCCTTCCTAATCATGGGTGTGTTCGGGCTGATCCTCGCAATGCTTGTAAACCTGTTTCTGCAATCCTCGGCGCTGCAATTCGCGATTTCGGCAATTGGCGTGTTGGTCTTTGCAGGGTTGACAGCCTACGACACGCAGAAGATCAAGAATATGTATGACGTTGTTGCCCATGACGAGACCATGATGGGACGCACCGCAATCATGGGTGCGCTCTCGCTCTATCTCGACTTTATCAACATGTTCATGTTCCTGCTGCAGTTCCTCGGTAACCGGGAATAAGCAACAGGCAAGTTCTGATGAAAGGGCGGTCCATGAGGCCGCCCTTTTCTTTTGGGAGAAATCAGTTCAGAAACTGTTTTCTGATTTTTTCACCCTTGAATGGAATATGCGTTGTCCGAGGAACTTATCATACGCAAGGCAAATTTCGACGACATGCCTGCGGTTACCAAAATCTATGCAGAATCGGTCTTGAATGGCATTTCGACCTATGAGTTGGTGCCGCCGGATCAAACCGAAATTACCCAGCGCTTCGAAGCCATTACCTCACTTGGATATCCCTTTATTGTAGGGGAGTCAGGAAATGAGTTGACCGGCTACGCCTACGCGTCTTCCTTCCGGACCAGACCGGCCTATCGTTTCATCGTGGAGGATTCCATTTATGTGGCACCTGCGGCCAGGGGAAAGGGGCTTGGCAAACTGTTGCTGAATGAGCTTGTCAGCCAATGCACGCAACAGGGTTTCAGGCAAATGTTTGCGGTGATTGGCGGCCCGGAACCAGCATCGGTATTTCTTCACAGGCGCTGCGGGTTTGAAGATTGCGGCACAATGCGGGGTAGCGGTTACAAATTCGGCCGGTGGCTGGATACAAAAATCATGCAACGCGCTCTTGGTGAAGGTGATACCACCCTTCCCGAAGAGGCTGGTTCCCCGGCAGATGCAGGCCGGGATTGATATTGTTTTCTGGTTCCCTTTCTAGACGGAAACCAGTTTCGGCTTGCGTTCGAAATATTTCAGGACCTGTGCCAGTTCCTGTCCACGCTTCAGGGTTTGGCCTGAGGCATTGACGATCGAGAAAGCGCCCTGCTTGCGCGCCATCTTGGGTCGTTTTTCAATCATGAACATTGGAATTTCGGCTGTCCTGCGAAATACCGAAAACACAGCGCGGTCTTTCAGCATGTCAATCGCGTAATCACGCCATTCACCGTCTGAAACCTTGAAGCCATAGACCCGCAAAATCTGATCCAGTTCGCGTCGGTCGAAAGAAACGAAATCCATCGTTTTCTTTTTTCGGGCCGGATGAAGCTGAACAACATTGTCAGACCACCCAGCCGAACTCACTGGCTCACTATCCTCCGAAAACTCATTCATACTCGGGACTCCTGATGTTTACCCGGGCATCATGCGGTGCAAAAGGCGGATTGGCAAGAGATTGCTGCATATCAAAGCAGTTCGGATAATCGGTGAATCCGGGTCAATTCGAATTTACGTCAGGTAAGCTTCAGCAGGAATGTGACGGCAAAATTCATAGCGCAAAATATTTTCACGAAGTTGCCCCAATTCAGACATCGACTCGGCCAAGTTAACCGACATCCTGACCATGTTGCCTCAGACGGTCCGGTTTGTCGAACCTGGTTTTTCAGCCCCCCAGCCCCCAGGGATGGCAGATCGGACCAACTCCATGAGTGCAACTCAATCCCCATGTACTTCGGTCGGACCTTGTCCGACCGCTTTTTTTTATGAGCTTACATCTCTGATAAATGCAGCACCGATGATGGCACCGGGAGAGCCATCCTTATTGGTTTTCTGCAAGATCAAGGCGCAGGATTCATGTCCGCGTCTGCCAACATCCTTCAGCGCAAACTCGGTCTGAAGTGTTTGCTCGTGAACCATGCCGATCATTTCAACATTGCGAACAATATTTGCGTATTTGAGCTTCTTGCCCCGGTTTTCGCCGCGCTTTATGTCCACCTCGCGCATATTGTCATAGTAAACCATCCAAAGCGTAGCATCCCTGGCCTGAGGGGCAGCGTCTATCCGGATTTTCAGCATGCCGTCGGATATGCTCGCGTCAATAGGTACAGGGAGGCCTTTGGCAGTGCCGGAATATTCGCGGAGCTTTTCCTCAACGATCATTCCCTTGGAGCCAACGACATCGGTATGTCCGTTTATTACTGCCTGAGGCGTATAGACACTTCTGCTACCAAAGGCGCGGGCATAGTCCTGCTGGCGTTTGGTCGATTTTGGACTGCCAAATGTGTCTTTCCAGCCGAGATAGTCCCAATAGTCCACATGCCAGGCAAGCGCCAGGGTTTCGCCATCCTCGGCGAGCTCATGCAGTACCCTGTCAGCGGGCGGGCAGGAATGACAGCCCTGGCTGGTAAACAGTTCAACAACACCGGAAGGTTGGGTTATCTCTGCTGCTGACGGGAGGCTTGAAGTAGCGAATAGAGATGATCCGCAAATGGTCAGAACGGCGGCCCAATATCTGGATTTCTGCATTAAAGACAAGAAAATTCCTCACTATAAAATTCTGCTCGGCCTTTGCCTGCAAGTTCATGTTTCCAGGTTTGGGGCAGCCTGTATTGCGTATCATGAAAATAGGCGGATGCCCCTTCAAATGCGACTCACGTTCAGTTGACACTTGCGTGTTGGGCTCGAATTACGTGTATCACCCGACCAAAAAAAACCGCCGGCAAAACTGCCGGCGGCAATGAAAGGATTGGGACTACATTTTTGCCTAGGCGGCCTGGCTGTTCAAGTTCCGCAACACAAATTGGAGAATGCCGCCAGCCCGGTAATAGTCCAGCTCATCAACGGTATCGATGCGGGTGAGCAGCGCAATTTTCTTGACGGAACCATCGTCATACCGGATTTCGGCTTCCAATTCCTGGCGGGGCTGCAATTCGGCCAACCCGCCGATTGAAACCTGCTCACTTCCGGTAATCCCCAGAGACTTCCAGCTGTCACCACCGGTAAACACCAATGGCAGCACGCCCATACCGACCAGGTTCGACCGGTGGATACGCTCAAAAGATTCGGCAATCACTGCACGCACGCCAAGCAGGCGCGTTCCCTTTGCCGCCCAGTCACGTGAGGATCCCGTTCCATATTCCTTACCGGCAAAGATAACCAGCGGAACGTTTTCCTCGCGATAACGCATTGCCGCATCGTAGATTGGCATTTCCTCACCAGAGGGCCAGTGTTTCGTGAAGCCGCCTTCAACCCCGTCAAGCATCTGGTTCTTGATGCGGATATTGGCAAAGGTTCCGCGCATCATGACCTGGTGATTGCCGCGTCTCGATCCGTAGGAGTTGAAATCAACCGGCCTGACCTGACGATCGGTCAGATAACCGCCAGCGGGCGTATTTGCCTTGAATGAACCGGCAGGCGAGATGTGGTCGGTGGTGATGGAGTCCTGGAACAGGCCCAATATCCTTGCATCGGTAATATCGGATACCGGCTCCGGCTCCATAGAGATGCCTTCAAAATAAGGTGGGTTCTGGACATAGGTTGATTGCCCGGACCAGTCATAGGTCGAGCCGCCGGTAATCTGGATCTTCTGCCAGCCTGCATCGCCCTTGAATACATCACCGTATCTGCTCCTGAACATTTCCTCGGTTACAGAGGTGCGGATCAGATCGGCGATTTCCTTCGAAGACGGCCAGATGTCGCGAAGATAAACGTCACTGCCATCTTCTGCCTTGCCGAGTGGCTCGGTGGTCAGGTCAACGTTTAGCGAGCCTGCGATTGCATAGGCGACCACCAATGGCGGCGAAGCCAGATAGTTTGCGCGAACATCCGGATTTACGCGGCCCTCGAAGTTCCGGTTTCCTGAAAGTACCGAACAGGCAACCAAGTCGTTTTGGTTGATTGCTTCGGAAATTTCTTCCGGCAAGGGGCCTGAATTGCCAATACAGGTGGTGCAGCCATAGCCGACCAGGTTGAAGCCCAGAGCATCAAGGTCAGGCATCAATCCCGCCTTGTCGAGGTAATCTGTAACGACCTGTGAACCCGGTGCCAGTGAGGTTTTGACCCAGGGCTTGACGGACAGACCCTTTTCACGGGCCTTGCGTGCGAGCAGGCCAGCTCCGATCAAAACAGAGGGGTTGGACGTATTGGTACAGGATGTTATCGCGGCAATTACGACATCTCCGTTACCAAGATCGAAATTACTGCCTTCCACCGGGAAGCGTCCTTTTTTGGCATAGGCCTTGAACTCGGTTTCCATAGCCTTGGCAAAGGCCGGCGCAGCATCAGACAGTGCAATCCTGTCCTGCGGACGCTTTGGACCAGCAATTGATGGCACAACGGTCGAGAGGTCGAGCTCCAGCGTATCAGTGAAGACAGGGTCCGGCGTGTCATCGGCGCGCCACATGCCCTGTGCCTCGGCATAGGATTTGACCAGAGCAACGCGATCGGTGTCCCGTCCGGTTGATCCAAGATATGAGATGGTATCGTCATCGATGGGGAAGAAACCGCATGTGGCACCATATTCGGGTGCCATGTTTGCAATTGTTGCCTGATCCTCCAGAGACAGGTGGGAAAGACCCGATCCGTAAAATTCAACGAATTTGCCCACAACTCCCTTTGCGCGCAGCATCTGGGTAACCGTCAAGACAAGGTCGGTTGCCGTCGTGCCATCGGGCAGTTTGCCGTCGAGACGGAAACCGATGACTTCGGGGATCAACATGGTGATCGGCTGGCCTAGCATGGCCGCTTCTGCTTCAATTCCGCCGACACCCCAACCCAGCACCGACAGTCCGTTGACCATGGTCGTGTGGGAATCGGTTCCCACAAGCGTATCGGGATAGGCCACTGTCTGACCATCAATTTCGCGGGTCCAGATAGTCTGTGACAGATATTCCAGATTTACCTGGTGGCAAATGCCGGTTCCTGGAGGGACAACCCGGAAATTATCGAAAGCCTGCTGGCCCCATTTCAGAAAGGTGTAGCGTTCGCCATTGCGTTCATATTCCAGATCAACATTGCGCTTGAAGGCATCGGCCTTGCCGAAGAAATCGACCATGACGGAATGGTCAATGACCAGATCCACCGGAACCTGGGGGTTGATCACATTGGTGTTGCCACCAAGTGCAAGCGTGGCGTCGCGCATTGCGGCAAGATCGACAACGGCCGGGACACCGGTAAAATCCTGCATGAGAACGCGGGCCGGGCGATAGGCAATTTCCTTTTCTTCGGTACCGCGATTGTCCAGCCAACCGGCAACTGCGCGAATATCATCTGCTGTTACAGACCGGCCATCTTCAAACCGGAGAAGATTTTCAAGGATGACCTTGAGTGAAAACGGTAGTTTTGAAACGCCTTCGAGGCCATTCTTTTCGGCATCCACGAGGGAGTAATAGATATAATCCTTGCCGTTTACGGAAAGGGATTTGCGGCATTTAAAACTGTCGAGAGAATTTATCATTCTGCGTGTTCCATCTAGTTTACGAGGTTGCATCTGGCGGGGCAAACATTGGCGTCAATCAAGGAACACGCCTGAAAGCGGGTGCGGCCATTTCCGCATGTTTGCCGGTTTCAAACATGGTTGCCCACATCATCTCACCGATGCCTAAAAGCGAAAGTGACCAATCCGACCGCTGGTTTGGTCGGGGCGGTTATAGAGGCATTTTTTGCGCAGGTGAATAGGCGTTTTGTCCAATATTCACTTCAAACAAAGGATTTGGTGTCAAACAGGACATATTGCGCTTGTTTTGTTATCTCAATGGTATTGCTGGAACCAGATGGAATCTCTGTTGAAAAAACTGGTTCGGGTTGTGTTTTAATTTACATTCGCCTATGCAATTCAACCATTGGTTGGATATTTTCATTTTTCAATTTTTTAGTGATTATTATGCGTATTATCGGATTTTCTGCATTAATTGCCATCGTTGTTCTCGCTGTTTCCAATACTGTCGTTCATGCGGGGGAAAGTGGTTGGATGAGCATCAATAGGCTGGGCGGTTATTCACGAACTTTGCGTCGAAGTTCCGAGATTCCAGTTAATATTGAATGCCGTAACGCTTCTCGCAACAAAAGTATTTTAAAGGTAGAAGCATTTATCAAGACAGCGCCTAATGCCCAAAACAAAAACTGGACCCTCTACGCGCTGGAAGGTGAGTATCGTCCAGGGAAGATCAAGCAGACAGAAGGTTGGAAGAGGGTTTCCGGTAATGTACTGGTTTCGCCCGCGAGCGGTAAGAGAGTCCATTGTTCCATTTATCACCACGTTAATCGTGATAGTTTCTCCAACAAGCCACCGAGTTTGTGGATCAAGGTAGGTGCCGGATATCGTTCACTGCACTAGATACCGGTACAACTATCCTAAGTCGAGGTTGTTTACTTTGACTCTTTCGTAAGACGAGATACCTCGCTAGAAGCGGGGTATGAAATTATCTTTTGAAAATCTCTCGGTTTGGCGAGGCGAACGGGAAATAATCTCCGGCGTGTCCATGGATGCCTCCTCAGGTGAGGTAATTGTTGTTACCGGCCCGAATGGGTGCGGCAAGTCCACATTGTTGAAAACGCTGGCGGGTCTGATCAAACCGGCGTCGGGAAAGGTTGAATTTTCTGAACGCGGCGAGCGGACGGTCGCACAGTGCTGTCATTATCTGGGCCACGAAAATGCGCTAAAGTCCTCACTAAGCGTTTCTGAAAATCTCGAGTTCTGGCAGAGATTTCTCACTGTGCCGGATTTTGGTACAGGAGTAGATATTGAAGAAGCGCTTGATAAGGTCGGATTGCCGGGTATTGAGGATGTGCCTGTTGGTTATCTCTCGGCTGGACAGAAAAGGCGTGTTGCGATTGCCAGATTGCTGATTTGCAAAAGACCGGTCTGGCTTCTGGATGAACCCACCGGTGCACTGGACAAGAATTCCGAAAAACAATTCGCGCGGATTGTGGAAGAATATCGCAGTGGTGGTGGAATCGTGGTGGCGGCGACACATCAGCCCTTGGGAATTGCCAATATTAAGAAGCTTGAACTCAAACCAGTCGAGCGGATGGCGATATCATGATTGCCCTGCTGGTTCGAGAATTGCGGCTTGCGACCCGTGCCGGTGGCGGTGCGCTGACAGGTATATTGTTCTTTCTGGCAGTAGTGACGGTGGTTCCCTTCGGTGTTGGCCCTGATCTCAACCTGCTGGCCCGAATCGGGCCTGCAATGCTCTGGATCGGCGCGCTCCTTGCCATGTTGCTTGGTCTGGAGCGATTGTTTCAATCTGACCGTGAAGACGGTTCCCTGCAGGTGCTGACCATGTCGGATCATCCGCTGGAACTGGTTGTGTTTGTAAAATGTGTTGCACACTGGCTGGCAACCGGTCTGCCATTGATCCTCGCGGCACCGGTCTTTGGACTGATGATGAACATGGAACCAATGGCGATCCTTGCCGTTATGGCCACGCTGATTGCCGGTACGCCTGCGATCACTTTCATCGGAGCGGTGGGTGCGGCGGTTACCGTTTCACTTGCACGCGGTGGCCTGCTTATCGCGATCCTGATCCTGCCGCTGGTCGTGCCGTCGCTGATATTCGGGGTAACGGCAACCTATGGAGCAGTTGAGGATCCGGCACCATTTTTGGCGCCATTTCTGATATTATGCGCCTTGACGCTGTTTTCTTCAGTTCTAGGACCTGTTGCTGCTGCTGCAATGTTGAGACATGCGGCAGATTGATCGGAATCAAGGATGCTATTTTGAGAACAGGTAATTACAATGTGATCAAATGCAATTGTCTCGACTATTCATTATGTCTACATGCAGTGGATGAAAGCAGCGCCGGAAACCATGTCTGAAACGAGCATCAAACCTGCAAGCCTTTGGGATTATGCCAATCCTACGCGGTTCCTAGGAATTGCGGAGCGCATTTTGCCGGTCATTGCCGTACTGACGATTATTGCGTTTATTGCAGGTCTCTGGATGTCATTTACCGCTCCGGAAGACTATCAGCAGGGGTCAACCGTGCTGATCATGTTTATCCATGTGCCTGCGGCCTGGCTTGCAATGATGGTCTATACGGTGATGAGCTTTTCCGCCCTTGGTATTCTGGTTTGGCGGCATCCGCTGGCCGATGTGTCGCTGCGGGCGGCAGCCCCGCTGGGTGCTGCGTTTACCTTCCTTGCGCTTTTTACCGGCTCTCTTTGGGGCAAGCCGATGTGGGGCACATGGTGGGTCTGGGATGCGCGGCTAACCTCCGTATTGGTGCTGTTCATCATCTATATGGGCATTATCGCGCTTTCCAAGGCAATCGAGGAACCTTCCAACGCAGCACGCGCATTGGCAATCGTCACGCTGGTCGGTTTCGTAAACATTCCGATCATCAAGTTTTCTGTTGACTGGTGGAATACACTACATCAGCCGGCAAGTGTTTCGAGATTTGACCGTCCGGCGATGGATGCAGCCTTTCTTTACCCGCTATTGGTGATGGCTTTGGCCTTTACATTGATGTTTTTTACGCTGCATCTGATGGGGATGCGCAACGAGATTTTACGGCGGAGAATCAGGTCCATGAAGATGCAGTCTGTTCGCGCAGCGGAGGGAGGCTGATCATGTTCGGGCAATATGCAGGCTTCATTATTCCGGCCTATGCAATCACGG
>JBPCWJ010000096.1:0-4261 GCA_051009635.1 Rhizobiaceae bacterium | reverse complement strand
TTACAATGGTCATACTTTTGACCGGCCTTGGCGCCTCGGTCCCGGCATCAGTCACATTCTGTAGTCCATCATCACATCCAGCTAAAATTGCAACGAGGACCAGCGAAATAAGAAACTTCATATTTTTTAACCGTTCAATGAGGCTAGGGCTGATTTACTAGTTTTTAGTTTATCATGCCATTTCGTCAGACTTCTAGCTCAGATCTTCAGGAATCCCTCAATTTTCAACCCGACTTTGATCATCATACGGAAATGGCCGCCAGCAATGATTATCCACCTGAGCAATTTCATCAGAGAACACGGAAGCTTCAGGAGTGATGATCTTGGTCCATGACCGTTATGCCATGTAAGAAATGTAATCAACGCGCGCACTTCTTCAAGCGGTGCGATACCATTGTATTAACTCAAAGGAGGTCATTTGCTATGAATCTGAGCGATCAGGTCATTACGCTCAGATCGGTCCTCATATCAATGGGAGCCATTCAGCTAGCGACAGCAGCATCCGGCACGTTGGTACCGCTGGCCTTTTCCGAAATCGGTGCAACCCAGGAGGCAGCCTCCCTCGCTGCGTCGGCATATTCGGCTGGCTTCATGATCGGCTGCTTCTTCGTCGCCCGTTTCATCTCGGATATCGGCCACATCCGCGCTTTCGCAGCTGGCGCAGCAATCATGACTTCCGCTGCTCTGCTGTTTTCGCTCATGTCCGACGCATCGGCCCTGATTATCTTGCGCTTCCTGACCGGACTGGCGACCGCCGGTTTGTTTTCCATCGGAGACGCATGGATCAATGAGAGGGCGGAAGAGTCTTCCCGCGGCAGGATCCTCGCCATTTATGCCATCGTCGTAGGGGTCGTGTCGGTCTTCAGCCAGGTATTGGTTGTCCTGGTGCCGGACGATATCAGCAGTTCATTTGTGCTTGTCGCGTTGGTCTACTGCTTTTCGATTATCGTAATTGCAACGACCCGAACTGATCCGCCTGACACGGAAGCAAAGGCTTCTGTGCGGTTGTGGAGTTTGACCAAGGATGCGCCAGCGGCAGCAGTGGGAGTCTTTGCCATTGGCATGGTATCGACTACCCTCCTGAGCGTGGCGCCCTACGATGCAGCCCAGCTGGGCGTAGCTGTGCACGAGGTAGCCATCATTATCGGCACCATATATCTGGGCCGTGTTCTGTTTCAATATCCTCTCGGATCGCTGTCCGACCAGATGGACAGACGCATTGTCATTTTCTTTGCCTCACTGGTGGCTACTTCCGTACTTCTCCTGATGGCATTGCTGGTCGATCCCTCACCCCAGATCGAGCGTTTCGACTATCTCAGCCTAGGATTCTTTATTCTATTCGTCCTGATGCTCATGTTGGGCGGCAGTCTTTTGCCACTCTACTCGCTTCTTGTCGCCCATGCGCTCGACCGGACGGTTCCCAGCCTGGTTTCATCGGCTGCCGTCTCAATGCTTTTTATCTGGACCCTGGGCGCGGTTGCAGGCCCTCTCGTCGCGAACCTGTTCACTACGCCCTTTGGTGATGATGCCCTGCACTGGGTGAATTTTTTCATCATGCTTGTATACGTGGTCTTCTTAGGAATCCGCATCTGGTTTGTCGAGCCGGTTTCAGGGGCCGAGCGGACAACTCATGTCGAAGTTATCCCGACAAGTACAGAAATCGCGCTGCCGGAGAAGTCATAGCTGAACCAATTTACTTTGTCGGTGATACCTAATTGGCAGCTAGTCGGCTCCGAAAAAGCAACACGATCTACGGGCAGATATTTTGCAGGCGGCGGATTTGGTCAACTAAATTTCCTTTTCTAATACTCCAGTGTCCGCTTTGAGAGAGATTCAGATTGCGTTTCTCTGCCTGGGGGAGCGACGGGGGAGCGAAAATGGAGGGTTTCCAGAGGAACCGAATGAAACTCCCTGTGCTTATGAAACGTTACTATCTAAAAGTGATGCCAAACCAGAAGGTTACCGTAAGGGGCTGTATGGCATCGAAGATTCCGAACTTGCCAAGGTTGGGGTCGTGTGTTCCAGGAAAGCCAGAAGGCACGGCTAGTAGCTGGCGGATCGGATACGCGAACCCGCTGATCCGGATATTGGCCCATGGACGTAAATGGATAGAAATGCATCTGCGGTCATATGGGTGAGGCTAGATCGCCTTTTTGACGTCAGTTTCCAGGCAAGAATCACCCCTTCCATCTCGTTTCCTGATGTGTTTTGCTCAGTTTCATGAAGCAAATCGATTATACCGCGATTGATGGCCAGTTATTGCGGACCTTTCTGACCATTCTGGAAGAATTATCCGTGACCAGGGCCGCTGTGAGGCTGGGGGTTACCCAATCGACCGTCAGCCATGCGCTTGCCCGTCTCAGGGTTTTCTTTGATGATCCGCTATTTGTCCGTTCCGGGCAGGCTCTCATGCCGACTGAACATGCGATCAACCTGAAGGTTCCGGTACAGGAAGTTCTGGATGGTCTGCAGGGTCTCACCCATAAACGCGAATTTGATCCGCGCAAGGAAGACCTGTTCTTCATTATTGCTGCAAATGACATTCAGCGAGATACGATTTTCCCCGAATTGCTCCGGCAATTGCGCGATGAAGACATATCAATCGCCTTCGAGTTTATTCCTTCCGGTCATCCGACGATTGGCATGATGCGCGATGCCAGATGCCATCTTGCCCTGACACCCTTCCCGCCGGATGCAACCGACATCATGCAGAAGACGGTCCTGTATGGAAAGATGATGTGCTTTTTCGATGGATCGGTTCGTGATGCTCCCAAAAGCTGGGATGAATATTGTCAAGCCGATCATCTGGCGGTGCGGTTTCCCGATGGCGGAACATCACTCAGAGCACTGACGGGCGTGGACAAGTCGAAAATCCGCGAGGCCCGTGTTTCTGTCTCGAATTTCAATGGCATTCCACCCTTTCTGAAGGGTACCAATATGATTGCGACCGAGTTGAACCTGTTGAAGCTGGTTGTATTTGACAGTATTGAGATGGCACCATTGCCCTTTAAATCGGATCCTCTTTCGATCTACATGACCTGGCATCAAAGAAGCACCAGCGATCCTGCACATGTCTGGTTGCGCGGACGTATCGAGGCAATTGCCGCGAATGTGATGGAAGCTTCAAAACCCCAAGCTTGATGGAGCATAAAATTGGAACCTGATACGGTACAGATGTTTGAGCGGTTTACCGGGCCGCTTAATCTAAGAGTGATCCTGCAGCCCTGTATAGCTGCGATCTTTGGCTATCTTGATGGCACCAGGGATGCTGAGGCAGGTGCGCCTCCCTATTTCTGGTCGGTAACCGGTGCATCCCCGGAAGAACGAAGGCGACTGATCAAGGATGGCTGGAGCAGTGTTGGAAAGGTATTCATTATTGCCTTTGTGCTGGATTGCGTGTTCCAGTATTTGACCACAGGTAACATTGCGATAATCGGCTCAATACTTGTTGCCGCGATCCTGGCAATTCTTCCCTATCTGTTTTTGCGTGGTGCTGTGAACCGATGGAGAAGTGCAGGTAAATGAAAGGTTCGGACTTTCGTTGAGCAAGTGAAAAGTTTCCCGTGATAGAAGCAATCCTTTCATTACCCGAATGGGCCGGAATCATCGCTGCAATGGCCATTGCAACCCTTTGTGGACTGGCAGTCTATTTCGCGTCGCATTTGCTGATCAGGGACAACAGGAAGGAAGAGCTGAAAGACCCGATGAGCAACATGTTCCGGGTCATTGGTACGCTGGTTGGCTTGATGTTGTCGCTGGCCTTTGCCGAAGTCGTGTACCAAACGACTGGAATATCCAATGCGCTTGAGCGCGAAGCGATTGCGATCGCAGATACCTATCGGGGCCTGAAACAGTTTGATGAGGAAGGCACCAGACAGACCCGGACCATCCTGATTGAGTATACAAAAGCGGTGGTGGAAGATGACTGGCCAGCGCTTGCCGATGACCGGCTGGGCAAGCAATCAAAAGCTATTCATGACCGGCTGGCAGTGGAGATTGCAACTCTGGAAGCCGATACCGAACAGCAAAAGAGGTTGCTTTCACGCATTGATGCCGATCTGGACATCATTTCCGATTCAAGACTGATCAGGATCGATAATGCGCTGGCCGAGCCACCGCTATATAATTACGTAATAATGTTCGGGTTTCTGATCACCATGGCCTGTTTTGGCGCCTATACTCCGCATGTGCCAATCGTGGTCCTGCTATCGCTTTATACCTCCCTGATCGGCCTGGTGCTCTATCTGATTGTCTCCTATAG
>JBPCWJ010000095.1:0-2932 GCA_051009635.1 Rhizobiaceae bacterium | reverse complement strand
TTCCTGATACACAACGATCAGAAGCAATTTTCTGGGCGCGGGCGCATTTATCCATTTATGCGGCAGTAATCGCTGTTACCATAGCGATGCTTGTCAGTGGCGCAGGCTGGAAATCGGCCATTCCCATTCTGCTGATTGGCGGACCGAGAGTGTATGGTTGCTGGCATTTTGTAATGACCGGCCTTTTGCAACATGGCGGACTGCCGGAAGACGTTATTGATCATCGTCTGAATTCACGTACGCTATATATGAACCCCATCAGCCGCTGGCTTTACTGGAACATGAATTACCATGTTGAACACCATATGTTTCCAATGGTGCCCTATTATTCGCTGCCAGCTCTCCACGAAGAAATCAAGGACGACTTGCCGGGGCCAAATACGTCTATCTGGGACGCCTATCGGGAAATGATGCAGGCGATCATGATCCAGCGGAAAGACCCTGAATATGCCTTTCGACGGCCACTTCCAGCCTCGGCCAAACCCTACAAGGAACATCTGCATAAGATCGTTCCAGAAAGATCGGAAGAGTGAGTGTGCTAACGAACTTGCGGAAGCTCAGATCATAATGAAGAAAGAATCGCAGCTTTGCTAGAAATTTCTACCGGGAGCGTCTCTCTATCTTTTGACCCTTCGCTTGGTCAAATTGTGAGCTTTACTGTCAAGGACGGAGAGCGGAGAATTTCACCGCTTCATCTCGCTCCCTGGGTTGGTACAAATGAGATATTTCCCGCCGGTATTGCTCCCCATTTGGTGAAACTCGGGGGAGATTTTTTCTGTGCGCCATTCGGGCAGGAACTCGATGGTGCGCCGCTTCACGGCTGGACAGCAAATTCGAACTGGTCCGTGGAATCCAAATCTGAACACGCCATCTGCGCCAGACTCGACAAGCTGGTGAAGGGCGCATCGATCGTCAAGGAAATCGAACTCCTGCCGGAACATCCCCTTGTTTACCAGCGCCACACAATTTCAGGTGGCTCTGGGGAAATACAAGTGGCAAATCACGCCAATGTTGCCCTACCCGATGGAGGTTTGATTAGAACATCCAGAAAGCAATTCTGGGCAACACCGTCTGACCCACTGGAGTCTGATCCGGCATGTGGAAGATCGGGACTCCAGTATCCGGCGAAAAGTAAGACGCTCGATAATTTTCCGGCGCTCGAAGGAACTGCGGATCTGACTCAATATCCCTGGTTTCCAGAACATGAAGATTTTGTATTGGGACTGGAGGACGCCGGGAACCAGTTTGGATGGACTGCCGTGACGAGACCTGCCCAAGGCGATCTCTTTCTGTCTTTGCGCAATACTGCATCCTTACCTGTGACGATGCTATGGCACTCAAATGGTGGGCGGGATTATCCTCCATGGTCGGGGCGGCACTTTGGCTGCCTCGGCGTGGAGGAAGGTGTCGTATCAAGCATGTTGCCTGCGGCTGAACAGGAAGCGCAAACTGCACCGGGATCGTTGCCATTGGCGGACGGACAATCTTTCTCTGTATGTCATGTCATAGGTGCAATTGATTGGCCCTGCAAGGAAGCAGTTCAATCCATAGAACAAGCTCAGGACCACATTGTTGTTACGAGCACCGGAGGGTTTCAGCGTGAGATCCCATTCCTGGCTGGCTTCATCGGTCTGAATCGAAATTTCTGAAATCAGCGCGCAGGTACTTTCCCGATAATGGGCCAATAACAAGCTGATTAAGCAAGAATACCCGGCAGGTTGAGATTGTTTTCCCTGGCGCATTCTATTGCAATTTCATAGCCAGCATCAGCATGCCGCATTACACCGGTCGCCGGATCATTCCACAGTACACGTTCGATACGGCGATCGGCATCCTCGGTCCCGTCGCAACAAATCACCATGCCCGAATGCTGCGAGAAGCCCATGCCCACGCCGCCGCCATGATGAAGCGAAACCCAGGTGGCACCGGATGCGGTGTTGAGTAGAGCGTTTAGAAGCGGCCAGTCGGACACGGCGTCTGAACCGTCTTTCATTGCCTCTGTTTCCCGGTTCGGTGAAGCCACCGAGCCTGAATCGAGATGATCACGGCCAATAACAACAGGTGCCGAAAGTTCACCGGTTCGAACCATTTCATTAAATGCCAAGCCAAGCTTGTGGCGAATGCCAAGCCCCACCCAGCAAATCCTGGCAGGCAGTCCCTGGAAGGCAATGCGTTCGCGGGCCATGTCCAGCCAGTTATGGAGGTGGGGATCATCTATAAGTTGCCTGACCTTCGCATCAGTCTTGTAGATGTCATCAGGGTCACCGGACAGCGCACACCATCGGAACGGACCTATGCCCCTGCAAAAAAGTGGTCTGATATAGGCTGGAACGAAACCCGGAAAGGCAAAAGCGTTTTCCAACCCCTCTTCCAGCGCCACCTGCCGAATATTGTTGCCGTAATCGAGTGTCGGAATTCCCTGGTTCCAGAAATCCACCATGGCTTTTACGTGCACCTTCATGGATTTCCGCGCAGCCTTTTCGACTGCAGCCGGGTCGCTTTCCTGCTTTGCGCGCCATTCGGCTACGGTCCAGCCTTGCGGTAGATAGCCATGGATCGGGTCATGGGCTGAAGTCTGGTCGGTTACGATGTCCGGTCGAACTCCACGTTCTACAAGTTCGGTAAACACATTGGCGGCATTACCAATCAAGCCAACTGATTTGGCGTCACCTGCTTCGGTCCAGCGGGTGATCATTTCCAGTGCATCGTCCAGCGAGTGCGTCTTTTCATCAAGGTAGCGGGTCCGCAGCCGGAAATCAGCGCGGGTCTCATCACATTCAACTGCGAGACAGCAGGCCCCAGCCATAACTGCGGCAAGCGGTTGGGCTCCACCCATACCGCCCAGACCGCCGGTCAATATCCATTTGCCCTGCAAATTTCCGTCGTAGTGTTGGCGTCCGGCTTCGACAAATGTCTCATAAGTGCCCTGCAC
>JBPCWJ010000094.1:0-3140 GCA_051009635.1 Rhizobiaceae bacterium | reverse complement strand
GTTGAAAGGCGGTGGCGAATTGACACTGACTTCGACCAATTTCCAGGGCAAGCCAAATCCAATCAAGGTCACCTTGTCAGGATTTACGGCTGCGTTTGATGGTCCGCCACTCAAACAGGATCAGCTGGAGGCGCGGCAACGCCAGCTGCAGGAAGAGCTCCGCAAGAAGGCCGAGGAACAGCGCCAGAGGCTGCAGGAAGAGCAGAACAAGGCAAAAGAAAGTACCAATTGATCTCATAATTGGGAACTTAAACGAAAACACCCGCCAATTTGGCGGGTGTTTTGTATCTGCCATTATTTTTAAAGGAATATTCTAATGGCTTATGTCAGAACGGGTCTGGTATGATCCATCTTCCCGCCTGATGAAAACCTCATCAACTTGCGGATGGCGAACCGGCTCGGGATCATTTTCGACCAAAAGATTCTGCTCCGATACATAGGCGATGTACTCGGTTTCCTCATTTTCAGCGAAGAGGTGGTAAAATGGCTGGTCCTTTGAGGGACGAACATCCTCAGGAATGGACTCATACCATTCATCCGTATTGTCAAATTCCGGATCAACATCGAATATAACTCCCCGAAAAGGATATATCCGGTGTTTTACCACTTGCCCAATATTGAATCTGGCGGTTTTCATGATTTTCGCCCGGCATGGTTTCTCTATTAAATTCCGTATAGGATACAGACATTTGCCGTCCGTATCAAATCCGTTTCTCTTCCTGGGGAAATAGCATAACGTCCATACTCGCAATTCGTTCTCCGGTAGACAAATGCTGGCAATTCTAGATCTTGTTCTTCCACTTTTCGGCGTCATTTTTCTGGGCTATCTGGCTGGAAAAATATGTAAATTGCCAATTGAAGGGCTCGCCTGGCTCAATATCATGATCATTTATGTCATGTTGCCGGCGCTCATTTTCAAACTTGTGTCGATCACACCTGTGGAAGAATTTTCAAATCTTGCCTTCATAACAGCGACGACATTCGGAACGCTGGTGATCTTCTGCATCACATTCTTCATTGCGGGATTGGTAAATGGAGGAAATGTCGGCGAATCGACGGTCCAGGGATTTGCCGGTGCCTATGGAAATATCGGTTACATGGGCCCACCACTTGCCATCGCCGCCTTTGGTCCGGAAGCAGCCGCACCAGTGGCCCTGGTTTTTTGTTTTGACAACTCACTTCATTTCACGCTTGCACCGCTTTTGATGGCCTTTCATGGCAAATCTGAGTATTCAGTTGGGAAACTCGTCCGTGAAATTCTCGGCAAGATATTCACCCACCCATTCATTTTGGCGACGATTTTTGCAATCCTGGTAGCCTTACTCGATGTAAAAATGCCAAACGCCGTAGATAGGCTGATTGACGTTCTCGCAGCGGGTGCTGCTCCTGCGGCCTTGTTGGCCATGGGCGTCACCGCAGCTTTGCGGCCACTAAAAAGAGTTCCGCTCGAACTGACCTACATTCTACCCATAAAGCAGGTGCTTCATCCTCTGATTGTCTTTAGCCTGCTTATGGTTCTGGCTCCGGATACAAGTCCGGTCTGGGTTCACTCGGCTGTATTGCTTGCAACGCTGCCGGTCGCGACAAATGTATTTGTTATTGCACAGCAATACGGGGTCTGGCAGGAGCGGGCATCAAGCGCAGTCGTCATAAGTACCTTTACCAGCATCATAACGGTAACCGCGTTTCTCTATCTAATCAGGGAAGGCTATTTCACCTTCTAGAGGTGCAGACCGGCCTTGCAATATTAGCCAAATTTTCTTTTGTTTAGACGGTTAGCTAAACTGTCGGTGATCGTTCTTAAGGACCGACCCGGTGCAACACCTTCACGCATGGCTGTTCGACGCAATGGGCCAATCGAGGCAAGTGCAGCCATACCCATTCCACGCAGCATTTGTATGGGCAGGAAATCGCTCAACAGTGACCGGTTCATCAGATCAACTGATGCTGTTCTGCTCTCAATGTCTGAACGCCGCATTTTATTGTATTCAGAAATGAGGGAATCTGTTGGACGGTCCGTTTTCACCAAATTTGCCACAGCCTTGATATCCCGGATACCCAGATTGAGCCCCTGAGCTCCAATTGGTGGAAATACATGGGCTGCCTCTCCAACCAGCATGGTCTGACCACTGCCGAAACTGTTTGCGATCATGCCCGACAACGGAAATGACTGGATATCGGAGACGATTTCAATTTTCCCCAGCATTGAATGCATCTTTTGTTCAATTCTGGATTCAAGATCGGCCCGCTCAGAACGCTTGATCTGCTCAGCCAGTTCCGGCCTTTCAACCCACACCAGGCTCGATAAACCTTTTCCGAGCGGAACCATGGTGAAAGGACCAGCTCGAGTGTGAAACTCTGTGCTTACATCATCATGAGGGACGCTGTGTTTGAAATTCAAGACAATCGCGGTCTGGGGATATGACCAATTGCGAACCGATATACCGCTGGCCTTGCGGACTCCCGAATTTCGTCCATCTGCACCTACAACAAGCCCTGCAACAATTTTCTGACCGGTATCAAGCGTAAGTTCGGTTCTGTCTTCTGCCGGGCTCATTTCGCCGACTGAAGCCTCGGAAAAAACCTCTAAATTAATTTCGTTGATAATTCTTCGCAGGCTGATCGAAAGTTCGTGATTTCCGATATTGTAGCCAAATTCTTCAAGCTCAATTTCGCTTGCGTGAAATTCAATCTGTGGCGAACGGATCAATCGATCTGTAGCATCGATCATCCGGATCGTGCGAATGGGACTTCCATGTTCCTGAAATACCTGATCCGCATCCAGCGATTTCAAAAACTCAATGGAGTCTGACCATAATGCGGTGGTGCGTTGATCTCTTCTCGCCGCCAAAGGTGCGATGTTTACGGTCTTGAATCCGTTTTTCAGCAGCGCGAGTGTTGCGGTTAGTCCTGCCAGACCCGCCCCGACAACCACGATATCGGCATGTATTTTCTGCATATTTGCCTGTCTTGATTGGCATTACCTGTTTGAAACAATCATAATTCCAATTGTCTGAATTTACAGGTGACATATTGCGCCATCAAAAAAACCGGGCAATCCGGTGTCATTTGCGGGCATGGAAAAATTAAAACAAACCTGATACGACTTGGAAAACTGCAGTTGTGAGGCTGGCGTACTG
>JBPCWJ010000093.1:0-3798 GCA_051009635.1 Rhizobiaceae bacterium | reverse complement strand
GGGCGCGACAGTTGCCTTGCACGGAACGCGTCAGGAGAAACTGGATTCTCTCGCAACTGAGCTTTCAGAACGTGTGAAAATCTTTCCTGCCAATCTATCCGACAGGGATGCTGTCAAGGCACTTGGCGAAAAGGTTGAGGCCGATATGGAAGGCCTCGATATTCTGGTCAACAATGCCGGGATCACCAGGGACGGCCTGTTTGTAAGGATGTCGGATGAAGATTGGGATGATGTGCTTGAAGTAAACCTCGGCTCTGTGTTCAGATTGACCAGGGATCTCACCTATCCCATGATGCGCCGCAAGTCTGGCCGTATTATCAACATTACTTCCATTGTTGGCGTCACCGGCAATCCGGGCCAGGCGAATTATTGCGCATCCAAGGCCGGAATGATCGGATTTTCAAAGTCACTTGCCCATGAAATTGCCTCGCGTGGTGTTACCGTCAATTGCATTGCGCCGGGTTTCATTGCTTCTGCGATGACCGACAAGCTCAATGACAAGCAAAAAGACGCCATCATGGGGGCCATTCCGATGAAAAAAATGGGGCAGGGCGATGATATTGCCTCGGCAGCCGTATTCCTCGCCAGCGATGAAGCGGGCTACATTACCGGCCAGACCATTCATGTGAATGGCGGAATGGCAATGATTTGACGGCTTTGCGTTGACATGACCGGCGATCCCTCAAAAGGATCGCGGTCCGCCGCCATCAGGTCGGCCATTGCCGGCATGTTTGCCATGGCCGCCGCGATGGGGGTCGGCCGGTTTGTCTATACGCCGTTCTTGCCGCTGATGATTTCTGATGGCGCGCTCAATGCCAGCAGTGCCGGTTTTGTCGCCGGTGCCAATTTTCTGGGCTATCTGGTGGGTGCATTCGCAGCATCCCTGGTCTTTTTCTCGAAACATTCGAAATTCTGGATGCTTGCCGGACTTTTTGGTGGCGTAATTCTAAGTGCGGCAATGGCACTCGAATTCGGGTTCGCCTGGATGGCTGTCATACGTTTTCTGTCGGGTGTGGCATCAGCCTTTGCCATGATATTCGTAACCGTTTCTGTCATGGCAATTATCACGGCGAACGGTTTGTCGTCATTATCAGCGGTACATTTCGCCGGAGTTGGTGCTGGAATAGCAATTTCAGCCTGCCTGGTATCATTACTGAATTACCTTGGAATGGATTGGCAGCTAATCTGGATAGCCGCAGCACTGTTGGGATTGGGTGCAGTTCTGATTGCGATTTTCCTGCTTCCCCACGATTCGACGATATCCGGCACCTCTGGAAATATGGACAGGGTTTCATCGCCCATCAGTTCTGTCCTGTGGATATTTATCGCCAGCTACGGCTTTTTTGGATTTGGCTATGTGATTCTGGCGACCTTCATCAATGCCATGGCAAAAGCCGAACCTGCACTTCAAGCGATTGAGCCATGGGTGTGGATAATTGTGGGCCTCAGCGGAATTCCCAGTATCTGGTTCTGGAACAGGATCACGGTTCACCTCGGTAGCATTTCCACCTATGTGCTAGCCTGTTTTACCGAAGCTGTTGGCGTCGGGTTGCCAGCAATAATTGTCTCCCCGTTTGCGCTGGTAATAGCCGCAATTCTGTTGGGGGGAACATTCATTGCGATCACGGCAATCGGGCTGTCACACGCGCGTCAGCTTGCGCCAGACAACACTTCGCGCGCGATAGCCTTGATGACGGCTTCCTTTGGCCTGGGTCAAATGATTGGGCCTGTTGTTGCAGGAATGTTGTTTGAGCGAACGGGTGGGCTCACGGTAGCTAGCAAACTGGCTGCAATCGCACTTGTCATTGCTGCCGGATTGGCATTGATTACACAAAAATTGAACAAAACCGCCTGACGATGTGTGGCTCAAAGTGTTTTACTTTGATTTGACGCTGGAAACTTGGAATTAAGTGTGTTAATCGGGCCGCGCTTTCCGTATTCGTCAACCAGAACGGAGCCCAGCTCCAGCTAGTTTAGGGGTGGCGACGGAATCCCCGAAACAAATCGGTGATGGGCAGGCGTATTCGCCATACGCACCGATTAAACTGAACCTAACATAAAGGCCGGGCAACAAATGCCTGACCTGGAACCTTATAGTCGAGGACGACCAGATGAGCGACATAGCTGAACGCATTAAGAAAATTGTTATTGAGCATCTTGATGTGGATGCAGATAAGGTCTCCGAAAACGCAAGTTTCATAGACGATCTCGGAGCTGACTCGCTCGACAATGTTGAACTTGTCATGGCGTTTGAAGAAGAATTTGGCGTTGAAATTCCCGATGATGCGGCGCTGAACATTCAGACCGTTGGAGACGCGATAAAGTTTGTGGAAAAGGCAACCGCCTGATCAAGCAGCTGGTCTTGATTCGGTTGGTGATCGCCTTTCCTCTCTAATTTGGCCGGTAGACCCGGCCGATTGATTTCCAGGCAGGCGGTCTATTGGCCGCCTGTTTTTTGTTGGCAGCTGCGATTGTCCGGCATAGTGCCATATAGCAACAAAAAAATACTTCGGGAGTGCAGATGAGAAGAGTCGTTGTAACCGGAATGGGCATGGTGTCACCGCTGGGATGCGGAGTGGAAGTCACCTGGAAACGGCTTCTCGAAGGTACCAATGCGGCAGAAAAAATCACCGAATTCGAGGTCGACGATATTGCGGCTCGCATCGCATGCCAAATTCCATTGGGAGATGGAAGCGATGGGACATTCAATGCTGATGACTGGATGGAACCAAAAGAACAGCGCAAGGTGGATCCGTTCATAACCTATGCCATGGCAGCGTCGAACCAGGCTTTGGACGATGCAGCTTGGCATCCCGAAACCGAAGAAGACAAGTGTTCTACCGGCACCCTGATCGGTTCTGGCATCGGAGGACTACAGGGCATTGCAGAGACATCCCTGCTTTTGAATGAACGCGGCCCACGCCGGGTCAGCCCGTTCTTTATCCCCGGCAGGTTGATCAATCTTGCCTCGGGGCAGGTATCAATTCGGCATGGCCTTAAAGGGCCAAACCATTCGGTCGTTACGGCCTGTTCTACCGGAGCCCACGCGATCGGCGATGCAGCGCGTCTGATCATGCTCGGAGATGCGGATGTTATGGTTGCAGGCGGGGCAGAATCCCCGGTCTGCCGTATCGCCATGGCCGGATTTGCCG
This sequence comes from Rhizobiaceae bacterium, assembly GCA_051009635.1. Lineage (GTDB taxonomy): Bacteria > Pseudomonadota > Alphaproteobacteria > Rhizobiales > Rhizobiaceae > BOKV01. Next base: position 646 of record JBPCWJ010000093.1, on the reverse strand, counting down.
CCTGCAAGGCATTGTCGACAGATTTCAATGACGAACCCAAGAAGGCTTCCCGTCCCTATGATCGGGACCGCGATGGCTTTGTCATGGGCGAGGGTGCAGGCATCGTTGTTCTGGAAGAATATGAACATGCCAAGGCCCGCGGCGCAAAGATATATACCGAAGTTGTAGGATACGGACTGTCAGGAGACGCCTTCCATATTACTGCACCTGCCGAGGATGGAGATGGCGCAGAGCGTTGCATGAGAGCGGCACTAAAGAATGCTGGCCTGGAACCACGCGACCTGGACTATGTAAATGCCCATGGTACATCCACCATGGCCGATACGATTGAATTGGGTGCAGTGGAACGATTGCTGGGAAACTCTGCCGCCGATTGCGCAATGTCGTCAACCAAGTCTTCGATTGGCCACCTGTTGGGTGCTGCCGGAGCGGTCGAGGCGATATTCTCGATTCTCGCAATCCGCGACAACATGGTGCCGCCTACTCTCAATCTGGAAAATCCCGAAAGGGAATCTCCAATTGATCTTGTGCCTTTGGAGGCAAAAAAGAGGGATGTAAGCATCGCCTTGTCCAATTCTTTCGGGTTTGGCGGAACCAACGCTTCGGTAATATTCAAGGAAGTTTGATTTCATTCACGGATTTTAGT
>JBPCWJ010000092.1:0-3786 GCA_051009635.1 Rhizobiaceae bacterium | reverse complement strand
GATAATTGGCTCCTTCATCCTGTTCAAATTTTACAATGTAATTATTGCTGATTCGGAGTTATTTTTCTCTCATATTTTTTTTTCAAGTGGCAATCCACAATTTGTTCGTAATGCATCAACACCCCATACGCTACTATTGTACAAACTGGTATTGCTGAAAAATAGACAGGGAGATTTGAAGTGACAGAAATTAGGCAAATTTAACCGCTAGTTTGACCACTTAGCATTTTGTTGTGGAAACTCATGTGGAGACTGCTGCAACTTATCCCTTACAGGGATTTTCTATAAATTTTGGGAATAATGTGTCTTAAATGTCAATGGCAATCTAAGCAGATTGTTGTCCTAAAGATATCAAATTTCTCTGAATGATCTCACTAACTGATCGGATATTGGTTTGATCAGATAGTCCATCACCGTCCGTTGTTCCGTCGTAATATATGCCTGAACAGGCATGCCAAGTTTAATAAGACCGAGCTGCTGTTTGTCCACATCATTGTATTTTAGTGCAATATCCACGCGAAAAAACGCCTGATCGGTATTTGGATTGATTGTTTGATCTGCACCGACAACCACGACCTTCCCGGTAATATCCGACATTTTAGATCTGTTAAGCGAAACAAAGTGCAACCGTACGGATTGTCCGGTATGTATCTGATCTATATCCATCGGCCGGACCCAAGCACGGACAATCATCTGAACACCGGCGGGAACAATCGTCATAAGACCCTGCCCAGGACTGACCACGCCGTTTACAGTATGGACTTTCAGATTATGAATATAACCCGATATTGGCGCAACGATTTCCGTTCTGTGCAAAAGAGATCGCTCGAATAATCTTTGCTGTTCGAGATTGGCAATTTTCAATCTTAACTCGGCAAGCCGCGTTAGCACATCGGTCCGCCACTGTTCGTCCAATTCAAGAATCATGATTTCAATTTCACTGCCTCTCGTGACCAGCCTCGCAATATCCGCCTTTGATTCCCCGGTTTGCCCCTCCAGCCTGATAACCTCCCTTTGCATAGCGACAATTCTGCTTCTGGCTGCCAGCCCCTTTTCACTTAGGCCCGTCAGGATTGCGAGTTCTTCCTTGGCATATCTTAGCTGTTTTCGATTGGATTCAAGCCTGGCCTCAAGGCCCGATATTGCCGACTGGATCTGGACAATTTGTTTCACAAGCTGATTTTTCTTCTTGCTCTGCATCCCTCTCCTTGAGAACAGAAGTTTTCTCTGACTTTCAATAGTATTTGACAGCAAATCAGGTTTAATGTGTTGATAGTCCGACTTCGGGATAATGATATCCTCTTTATCGTCCCACTCACTCATCAACCGTGCTTTTTCAATTGTCAGTTCAGCAAGTTGACTTTCAATTATGTGAAGCTTGGCAACAATTTTTGTCCTGTCGAGATGTAAGAGAACTTGTCCGTTTTTAACAAAATCTCCTTCTTTCACATTTATCCCGGATATTATGCCGCCTTCGAGGTGCTGAACGTTTTTGCTATTCTCCCTAGCAGCGACTACACCTTCAGCAATTACTGCTCCTGATACTTCGGTTTTTGCGGCCCAGCCCACAACGACAAAAGCCAAAAGGACAACCAGGGCCAGCCCGCCTAGAAGATTAAAGTACAGAGATGCAGAGGAAGATTTCATTTCAATTACCTCCTTCAACCACGCTGCCCTGACGGACAACCGTTCCGCCCTGCACGACTGAAAAACGGTCCTTTGGCTTAATAGGCAGCACCTTATCTCTGTCGCCAAACGCAAGTTGCCTGCCTTCATTCAAAACCAGGACTTTTTCTACCCATGCGAGCGCAGCAGGTTTATGGGTCGCGACTACAAATGTTGTGCCATATTGCTTCATTGCGCGGACAGCACTGGCAAGAGCATGATCGCCTGCAGCATCGAGATTAGAATTGGGTTCATCCAGAACGACAAGGCAGGGACGACGAAAAAAGGCGCAAGCCAGAGCAACCCGCTGACGCTGACCGGCGGATAATTCAATTCCCCGTGGCCCAACAACAGTTTCATACCCCTGGGGCAGACTGACAATGAGTTCATGTACCTGAGCCAGCTCCGCCGCCTCGATAATCTGTTCGGAGCTGACGTCATGCTGAAATCTAGAAATATTCTGGGCAATCGTCCCTGTTATCAGAAAATTGTCCTGTGATACATATCCCAGATACTGCGACAATTGTGGCCTGTCCCATTGGTCTAGGGTTGCACCGTCCAGGCGAACTTCGCCTTTATAATAGGGATGAATTCCGACAATTGATTTCAATAACGTAGACTTTCCAACGCCAGATGGTCCGACAACCCCCAAAACCTCTCCCGGCAACAACTTAAAATTGATATTTGTGAGCAATGGTTTAGGAGAAGCGGGCAACATGCAGTTAAGGTTCTGTATCGACAAGGAACCCTTTGGCTCCCGCAGCCGAGTCGCCGGTTTTGGCATGGTCGCCAGCTTTCTGATTTTCTTCAGACGCGACCAGGCGGCAAATGCTGCCGTTGAACTTTGCCAGTGGGCGAGCAACTGTTCAATTGGGGCAAGGCCACGTGAAAGAATGATTGCCGCCGCAATGATCGTTCCAGCAGATATTTCCTGATTGATTGCAAGCCAGGCACCCATCGCCAGAATACCGGACTGAAGAAATAATCTCACAGATTTAGTTAGGGATGAAAAAAGGCTTAATCGGTCACTCGCCCTCTGCTGCAGAGACAGGGCTTTATCATGATGCTTTGCCCAGTGTTCGGACAGGCCCTGATAAATCGCCATAGCTTTAACAGTGTCAGAATTTCGGGCTTCCTGCTCGATCGTATGAGACGCTTCTTGAAAAAATGAAGCGTCGGTCTGTGGCTTGCGGGCAATAATTCGGCCGCCAATCATCAGGCAAATCAAGACAAGTGCGGAAACGACCGCGAAAAAGCCAAGCGCGCTATGGAGAACAAATATTAGAGCGATGTAGATGGGGACCCACGGAAAATCAAAAAAGGCCAGTGGCCCCTGACCTGACATGAATGTTCGAACTGTATCCAGATCACGGAATGGCGAAAAAAGTTTGGCGCCCGGTGGCAATTCCTGTTCACCTGACAAATTCATCCGGAATAGGTCCCTAGCCAGAGTTTCATCGAAATACCGTCCGATCCTGGTCATCACGCGTGCCCGGAACCAGTCCAAACCAGCCAGAAAAATATACAGAATTCCTACAATCGAAATTAAAGCGATCAATGTCGGCACGCTTGCGCTTGTGAGAACTCGGTCGTAGATCTGAAGCATGAATATAGGACCGGTCAGCATCAATATGTTAGAAACGGCGCTTAGCAGGGCGAGGCAAATTATGCCAAATCGAATATTGTGCATTTGATTCAGTGGGACCTAATTAAAATATAAAAGTCCCTTAAACACAGCAAGGAACGTGCCTGTTTTCTGGTAATTTGCCGTATTTAAAATTTATGGTTACTAAAGTTCACCATCACTACGGATATGGAGACGTTATCAATTTGATTTTTTATGCAATCGCTAGACATTTTCAAAGATGGATCAGAGTACATAACCTTTTAGGATTGAATTGATTACAATCGACAAACACCGGCATCAAGAATAGCGTTCCGGTTAAGGCTGAATAGCTAGAATTCTTTAATCCAAATCACTTCGGTCCGCTTTCCGTTTCTGGGCCGAAGCGGCCGGTTAAATATTTAGTGCCTAAAGGCTTGGAAAGAAGAAGTTAAAACGCTCATATAGAAACTTAGAACTAATCCTGCAAAAATTTTCAAAATGCAAAAAAAGATTGC
>JBPCWJ010000091.1:0-3908 GCA_051009635.1 Rhizobiaceae bacterium | reverse complement strand
GGATAGGGTGCTGCAAACCCGGCTCGAGCCTTGCCTGTACCCTTATGGGTAAAAACTGTTGTGAATAGTGTCTCTCCGGTGATCAACCGCTTGCCGGCCTCCTGATTGGAGCCATCGCCGAAAACGGTGGTCATTTCGATATCCGGATCCTTGAACATCATTGATCCAGCTTCGGCAACGGCAGATTCGCCCGGATCAAGCTCGATCTCGACGAACTGCATTTCCGCGCCCTTGATCTCGAAATCGATATCATCAGCCAAGCTGGCACTGCGTTCATGCCGTATTGTCGGCGCTGGCGTATTCCCGATTGAGGGAATTCGCGGAACTGTTCGCGAAGTCAATTATTGGTCCCCACAAATCTTCTGTTTAGGGTCCAGCCGCTAGCGGCGAAGCACCCTGCATTTTCCGTCATATACCCGCCAGCGGTCATGTCCCGACAGGCAAAATTCCACATTCCAGCCAAAGCCTGCAAAGCCCATTGGGTCTTCGATAAGAAAGTGTATTGTCCGGTAATGGCCGTTTTCCAGATGTGCCCTGCCGCGGCAATAACGCCTCAAGATCGGCAGTTGACCATATTCGCTGGTCGGTCGTTCCACGGCCCGGTCAATATGAACAATGCGTATGCCATCATACCAGGTATTGGCTTCGGCCCAATTGAAACGCTCGATGATTTTCGATTCAACCGCCGGAGATTGGCAAGCAGGAAAACTTTCATAGGCTTGGGCTGGATCGCTTGTTGCTACTGCTGCCGCAATTGCAGAAAAAGCTATCATAAACCCTTGAATTCGCGAATTAAAACTCTGAATCAACCTGCGCATGGAAATGGTTCCCGAATGATTCCTTACACGAATGATTTTGAACAGGATTGCCGATAGTGCAATGGCGGTCAACCATGACCTCATTCATCGGTTAACTGCTCGACCCTGAAGCCTGCTTCGCCTGTTCCCAAATTCTCGCAGAGGAATGGCAAAATCACCTTGAGCTCGCCGGCCAATGTATAGGGCGGGTTCTTGATAATCAGTCCGCATCCCCGGAATTTGACTTCCGTCCTTTCCGGCTCCAGCCAGAATTCGATCCGCAGTAATTTCTCGATATTGCTTTTCTTGAGCCCGTCAACAAATCCTGAAACCGCTTTCTGATGTTTAAGCGGATACCAGGCCAGGATTGTGCCGCCCGGCCATCGCCGGTGGGATTTCTCGAATGCTGTCGCCAATCGACCGAAATCACCTTTTTCCTCAAAGGGTGGGTCGATCAGGACCATGCCTCTTTTTTCCTTGGGAGGCAGATGGGCTCCTGGAACCAGCCAACCATCAAGCTGGTTTACCCGAACCTGATAATCACCTGCAAATTCAGCTGCAAGCTTCTTGCTGTCTTCTGGGTGTAGTTCATACAGCGAGAGGCGGTCCTGCTTGCGAAGCAGCTTGCGGGCAATCATCGGCGATCCCGGATAGGCTGTCAGCAAATCACCATCGCGATAGTTGGCAACAATCTCCAGATAGGGGCCGATCAGATCGGCAAGTTCGTTACCTGGCTGAACCTCAATCAGGCGCCCGATCCCGGATATCCATTCGCCGGTCCTGGCTGTTTCCGGCGACGCAAGGTCGTAAATTCCGGTGCCGGCGTGGGTGTCATAAACCCTGAACGCCCCGTCCTTGCGCTTTAGATATTCGATGACCCGCGTCAGAATAATGTGCTTGAAGACATCTGCGAAATTGCCCGCATGATAAGCATGCCGGTAATTCATTCCTTTATTCCGGGGGAAAACAGCGCACCATCTGCCGGGTTCGCGCTATCCTCTTCATCGACAGTAGCATCGAAGACTGCCCTGCCTCCACTCATGCGCACCGCGCCTGATGAGACCAGCCGAAGGGCATGTGGATATAGTCTGTGTTCCTGTTCAAGCACGCGTGCGCCAAGTGTTTCCGCGGTATCACTGGCAAGTACGGGTACAGCGGTTTGTGCAATCACCGGCCCTTCATCAAGTTTTTCCGTCACGAAATGAACGCTGGCACCATGAATCCTCACGCCCGCAGACAGGGCACGTTCATGGGTATCAATGCCGCGAAAGGAAGGAAGGAGGCTGGGATGGATATTGATGATCCTTCCCATATATCGGCGAACGAAATCTGGCGAAAGGATGCGCATATAGCCTGCAAGGCAGACGACATCCGGCCGATCCTCATCAAGTATTTTGGAGATTGCTTCCTCATGTGACTGCCGGTCGTCATGGTCGCGATGATCAATGACAATTGACGGAATGTTGTTCCTTGCCGCAATTTCCAGCGCACCGGCTCCTGGATTATTGGTAATCACGCGATTGATCATGGCCGGGAAATGCTTGTCTGAAGCAGCCTCGATCAGGGCTTCCATATTGGTTCCGCGCCCGGAAACCAGCACATCCACTCGTTTTCGTTTGGCCTTGCGTTTACTCACCGTGTCATTTTCCCCTTATATTCCACCGCCTGATCCCCTCTTTTGATCAGCCTTCCCAGGACAATAACCCGTTCTCCCTGCTCAACCAGACTGTCTTGTACCTCATTTACAGCATCGCTCTGCACTGCGGCAATCATGCCGACCCCGCAATTGAATGTACGAAGCATCTCTTCTTCAGCGACTCCCCTGGACATCAGCCATCCAAAAACAGCCGGTGGATCGATGACATCCAGATCGATTTCTGCACAGAGATTTTCCGGAAGGACCCGCGGAATATTCTCGGTAAATCCGCCCCCGGTAATATGGGCAAGCGCCTTTATCGCTCCGGTTTGCTTGATGGCATGTAAAAGTGGCTTCACATAAATACGGGTTGGTTCCAGCAATACCTGACCCAATGATTTTCTTGGCGAAAACGGAGCATCACCACCATAGGTAAGGCCTTCATTTTCAGTGATTTTTCGTACCAGTGAAAAGCCATTTGAATGCAGTCCTGAGGACGCAAGGCCGAGCAAAACATCCCCTTCCGAAAGGGCGAAGGAAGGCAATAATTGCCCCCGCTCGGCAGCGCCAACTGAAAATCCTGCCAGATCATAATCGCTGGAAGCATACATTCCGGGCATTTCGGCAGTCTCACCGCCGATCAGGGCGCATCCCGCCTGCCTGCAACCCTCGGCAATTCCCTCTATGACGGTCTGGGCCGTGGCAACATCAAGCTTTCCTGTTGCCAGATAATCCAGAAAGAATAGCGGCTCTGCCCCCTGAACCACCAGATCGTTGACGCACATGGCAACAAGGTCAATTCCCACGCCGTCATGCATGCCAGCCTCGATTGCTACTGCCAGCTTCGTCCCGACGCCATCGGTCGCAGCCACCAATACCGGATCTTCAAATCCCGCAGCCTTAAGATCGAATAGCCCGCCAAATCCTCCGATTTCCGTGTCTGATCCAGAGCGCTTCGTGGACCGAACTGCCGGCTTGATCGATTCGATCAGCGCATTTCCGGCATCTATATCCACACCAGCATCTGCATAGGTAATCGACGAGGGTTTCGTCATGTCATCGGCCTTTATGTACCAGGTCACTGCACTGATTGGGGCAATACCCCGCGCCGCAGCGAGAGACAAGCAAAAGGCGGGTTTGATCACAACTGATTAGCTGTTCCTATGCTCATCCAGGGCCGTATCTCTGGATATGCACATTCCGTATCGGGGTTGAGAACCCAACGATGATGCACCTTGCATTGACATGAAGCGCTTCAAATCGGATATGAAACCACGAAACATCAGCCGAAAGCGAGCAATGTAAATGGATAAGGCACGAGAACGGGCAATCAGACGCCAAACCATGTTCTGGCTTCTGGCATTTGTGGTATTCCTGTTCTTTCTCTGGCTGCTGGGCGATATCCTGTTGCCATTCATAGCCGGTATGGCGCTGGCCTACTTTTTGGACCCGGTGGCTGACCTTCTGGAAAGATG
>JBPCWJ010000090.1:0-6557 GCA_051009635.1 Rhizobiaceae bacterium | reverse complement strand
GAAATACGACTGTCACCGGGATTGACCAAAAGGCCAATGGCAAATGGGTTGTGACCACGGACCAGGGCAAGATCGAGTGTGAACACATCATTTCAGCGACTGGCAATTTCGCCCGCAAGACTGGTGCTATGGTCGGGTTGAATGTTCCTGTCATCCCGGTGGAACACCAATATATCGTCACTGAACCGCATCCGGAAATTGTCGCCCGGAAGAAGGCTGGTTTACCTGAAATGGGCGTGCTGCGTGAGGCTGATTCCTCCTGGTATATGCGTGAGGAAAATGGTGGCCTACTGTTGGGACCTTATGAACGGGGAGCGCCAGCCTGCTATGTGGACGGCCCATCGGCAGAAAGCGAATATGAGCTTTTCCAGGAAGATCTGGACCGGTTGCTGCCGCATGTCGAGACTGCAGTTGAGCGCGTTCCTGCATTTGCCGAAGTTGGGATCAAGAAAGTCTATAATGGTGCAATTGCCTATACGCCGGATGGTTCCCCGGCCATTGGACCGGCTCCGGGACTGAAGAATTTCTGGCTTAATGAAGGCCATTCATTCGGGATTACGGCTGCCGGTGGTGCAGGATGGCAATTGGCCGAGTGGATTGTCGATGGTGAGCCGACAATCGACATGATGGGAGTCGATCCCCGCCGGTTCGGCCCTTATGCGACCGAGGGATATCTCATAAAAAAGAATGAGGAAGCCTATTCGGAAGTCTTTACGACGCACTATCCGGATGAGGAGCGCGCCGCTGCACGCCCGTTGAAAACTACACCATGTTACGAGCGCATGAAAAATCATGGTGCGGTGTTTGGCTCAATCTATGGCTGGGAGCGCCCGAACTGGTTTGCGCCGACGGGATATTCCGTTCCGGAAAACGAGATTGGCGTTGGCGCAGATGTGCTGACCAAATACAACCATGCGGCTCCACTGGAAGACGGCAGGATCGTCGAGAAATGGTCATTCCGCCGGTCAAACTACTTCAGTTTTGTTGGACAGGAAGTCAATAATGTTACCGAGAATGCCGGTCTACTCGACATGTCTGCATTCGCAAAATGCCGTATTTCCGGGCCGGGTGCGGAGGAATGGCTGAACTCGATTTTTGCCAATAATGTTCCCAAGAAGGTAGGCAGGGTCGCGCTATGTCACATCCTGACGAAATACGGCGGCGTCCGTTCGGAATTTACTGCCTACAGACAGCCAAATTTCTTCTACCTGGTTTCCGCCGGGGCCTATGAGGCGCATGATCACGATGTGCTGCGCAAGCTTCTGCCGGATGATGGCAGCGTGACCATGACGCCAATGACAAGCCAATGGGGTGTTCTTGTGCTCGCGGGCCCCAAATCCAGGGAAATACTGGAAAAGGTAACCCGGACGCCGCTCGACAATGAGAATTTTCCATGGCTTTCGGGTAAGCAAATATCCATTGGAACCGCGACCGCCCATGCCTTGCGTGTAAATTTTGTGGGCGAGCTGGGTTGGGAATTTCATCACCCGATTGAGCAGCAAAATGCGATCTTTGACGCAATTATGGATGCCGGCAAGGATTTGGGACTCAAGCCGTTTGGCATTCGGGCGATGACCGCCATGTCGATTGAAAAAAGCTACCGGCTAATCCCGCGGGAATTGTCGATCGAATATACTGCTTATGAAAGTGCGCTTGATCGCTTCATCAAGCTGGACAAGGATTTTCTCGGTAAGAAGGGATTGGTTGCAGCCCATAAGAAGGGTGACAAATGGAAATTCGTCACGCTTGAAGTTCTGGGGGTTGGTGACGCGGATGCGCGCGGTTCGGAACCAATCTATTGCGGCAAGGAAATTATTGGCCGTGCGACACATGGCAGTTATGGATGGCGGGTTGGAAAGAGCCTGGCCCTCGCAATGATAAAGCCGGAATTCGAAGACAAGGAATTGGAAATCGTAATTCTGGGCGAGCGCTACCGTGTAAGCATTTTGCCAGAAAGCCCGTTTGATCCGAAGAATGAGCGTCTTCGGGCTTGATCGAAGCCAAAAGCTCCGGCAACCTGTCGCTCAACTTATGCATTTGGTTTGGGGAAGCGGCATGTTCGGTAGGCAAATATTTATCCTTACATTGCTGATTTTCTTCGGGTCGGTCGTTGGAGCGGCTGCCCAGAATGCCATTCAGATGGCGCCTGAGCGCAGCAGAATGGTTGTCGAGGCTTTGCAGAATTCAGAGTGGAAGCCTCTCAAATCCGGGATGGATGGAATGGAAGTGCAGGCTGGTTCGGTCAGCTTGATGGCACTACGCATTGATCCGTCGAAATTTGCATTTTCGCTGATGGTCCAATCCGGCCCCGACGGCGAAAGGGTCGAGAATTTTGGGGAGCGCAGCAATGCTGTCGTTGCCATCAATGGCGGGTTCTTTGGTGAAAAGGAGCCCGGAAAAGATTTGTTTTCTGTTGGTTATCTGAAGATTGGAAAGCTGCGCCATTCGAAAGCCTGGTCCAAGAGCGGTGGCTACCTGGTAATTCGCGACGGGAATCTTGCAATCGTTCCGACTATGGCAGGCGTTCCGAAAAACGCTGAGGCCATTTTGCAATCCAAACCGCTCTTGATAGAGCCGGGTGGAATTTGGGCCATGAATACCAACCAGAGTAATATGCGGCGGAGGAGCATTGTCTGTCTTCAGAAGGACAATACTGCCATTCTTGTCGTTGTTACCGGCTTGGGTATGAGCCTTTTTGAGGCTGGTTGGTTGATGCGGGAAGGCACCGTTGGCGGGTATTTTGATTGTGATTCAGCGTTGGCTCTCGACGGGGGCGGCTCTACGCAAATCTGGATGCGTAATGAGAAATTATCCGGTGTCCGGGGGGAGAATGCCGTCCACAATGCCTTGTTGATAAACAATCGTTGATCCGAGGTTTCCCGGATTTTTCGGAATATTGCTTTACCCCTGCCGTTTCTCCATTATCTTGATGGTAATGCGAGATGACCGCGAGGTTCGCATGCTGTTTCGATATTTGGTTTTAGTCAGTTTTTTTCTTTGGTTCGCCTGCTACGCATCGCTGTTGCCCAAACCAGCTTTGGCGGAGGAACCGGTTGATCTGGAACTTGTTCTTGCCGTGGACGTATCCCGCTCCATGGATATCCGTGAGCAATTACTGCAAAGACGCGGTTATGTGGAGGCGTTCAAATCCAAGGAAGTTATAGATGCGATCACCCAGGGCGGTTATGGCCAGATCACTGCGTTATACATGGAGTGGGCCGGTACCGGAGTTGCAAATGTCATTGTTCCCTGGACGCTGATAAAAGACAAGGAATCAGCATATAGATTTGCTGATCTGTTGGGGCAACAGACGCCGCACCGCTTGAGCCGGACATCGATATCCAATGCAGTCAATTTTGCCAGCGCGCAGTTTGGCCAATCGCCGTGGAAAGGATTGCGCCGGGTGATTGATGTATCCGGGGATGGGCCAAATAATCAGGGCGCTCCGATAGTCGATGCCAGGGACCAGGCTGTCCAGAACGGTATCATCATAAACGGGCTACCCTTGATGATCCGTAACAACAGTTTCGGTTTTGGAGTGGATAATCTTGATAGCTACTACTTCGATTGTGTGACCGGGGGAACCGGCTCTTTCGTTCTGCCTGTCTATGCATGGGAGGAATTTCCGCAGGCGGTTCGCCGCAAACTTGTCCTGGAAATCACACAGAATGAAAATGATCTTCGCCCTATCCCGATTTCCTCTCATTACGATGCATTTGATGACCCCAATCGAGAAAAGGTTGATTGTCTTGTTGGAGAAAAACAGTGGGAACAGCGAATGCGTGATCTCGAATGGCGGTAATCGTGTACCTGCATGATGACTGTTCGTGATCTACAGGTTCCGTTCCTGAAGAGGGGATTTGCCATAAACTTCCCGATAGCATTTGGAAAAATGGGAAGCTGATATAAAGCCGCAGGCTATTGCAACATCAACCACCGGAATTGTTGATTGTGCAAGCAGGTGGCGTGCCCGGTCCAGCCTTACTTCCAGATAGTAACGCGCAGGCGAGCGGCCCATATGTTGCTGGAACAGCCGCTCGATCTGGCGGCGGGAAAGACCGACATGCTGGGCGATCTCGACCAGGGGCAGGGGTTCGGAAATATTGGCTTCCATATATTCAATGATGGCCAACACCTTCGCATTCTGGATGCCCAGACGCGCACGTAATGGCAATCGCTGCCGATCATGGGGGCTGCGCACCCGGTCGGTAAGCGCCTGTTCACAGACACGGTTCACCAGCTCTGAATCGTGATCTTCACCGATCAAGGAGAGCATCATGTCCAGTGACGCGGTTCCGCCGGCGCAGGTCCAGATCTTGCCGTCAATCTCGTACAGGTCTGCGTAAATGTCGGCAGTAGGAAATTTTTCGGCAAAACCTGGAAGGTTTTCCCAGTGAATGGCACATCGTTTTTCTTTCAATAACCCCGCTGCGGCCAACAGATAGGCGCCAGTGCAAAGGCCACCAACAATGGAACCGGAGTTCCTTATTTCCCGGGCATAGGCGAGCAAGGACTTGTTTTCATGCTGCTCAACATTCATGCCCGCGCAAAAAAATACCATGGAGGGCCGGCTAGAGGTTGCAAGCGCCTGGCGTTCCTGATCAAGGGACGATCCAGCACCAACCGGTACACCATTTGACGCACAGACCGGCTCACCGTCTTTTGAAGCAATCCGCCACTGATAGACTTCTTTACCGGTCATTCGATTTGCCAGACGAAGCGGCTCGATCGCAGAAGAAAATGCGATCATTGAAAATTCCGGCAGGAGATAGAAAACTATCAAGCGTTGAGAGTCTGTCGCCATGGCATTTTCAGGGTCAAAAAAAATGTTCAGATTGCGACATTGTCACAGGGTTTTCAATTTGCAAGAAAAATTGCAAATGATGCCTCTTTAATCATTTGACGTGAAATGCAGTTTTTCGGGAGTTTCATATTTGATGGTATGATCTTCAAGTATGGGAATATTGATGTAAACGAATGGACGTGAAGCAATTAGATATGGGGGTTATGGAAGCAGTGTCTGAAGCCGGTTTGACCGATCTGGACCGTTCCGGTGATGTATTTCCAGGATACATCAATTCAGGACAAACGCCCTCGATATCTTTGAAAATATTAGAACAAATCAGGTTTAACTATCATGGTGACCTGTTTGATGTGAATGGTGTAATCGAGGATAGTTTTCCTGGTTACGATGCATATTTGAGCCGCGACATCGCCAGATTTCAGCGACGATTCAACAGGCTGGGTGATAGGTGCGAGGTGCTGGACGGTTCATATTTGTGGATCACTGATCGATATTCGCACTTTTATTATCACTGGTTTTGTGATGCGCTTCCCCGGCTGGCTGCCTTGCTTGAAGATAACCAATGCCAGGAAAGGCAGCTACTGGTTCCCCGTCGTGTTTACGACAAGAATTATGTTCGTGAAAGCCTGAAATACTGGCCGGAAATCGAGGTGCTTGTTCCGCCTGTTGCTGACCGTATTGGTGTCGCAGAACACTTGTTTCTGATGTCGCGGCTCAACGAAACGCCCATGGTCAATTCTGAATATGTAGAAAAGGTAGCCAATAAATATCGGCTGCAAACAGATATGTCTTCTACAGGCATAAATCCCAAGCGGGTCTATGTGAGCCGAAGAAATGCGAGGGTACGAAGGATTGTCAACGAGGCAGATATCATACCAATCCTAGAGCGATACGATTTTGAGATCCTGGCTATGGAAGAGCTGAGCCTCCGCGATCAAATCAATCTCATGGCGCAAACGGATATTCTGGTGGGAGCCCATGGTGGCGGGCTTACCAATATGATCTTCCTTCGCCCGAATGTTCCGGTGCTGGAACTCCGGCGCGAGCATGGCCCTCCACCCTGCTTCTACAATCTGGCGAAAGCCTGTGGGCATCCGTGGCACATGCTTGCCTGTGATCCCGTTCATGATGACTGGCACCATCATTCTGCAGATATTGCCGTTGATCCAGAGATTCTGGACAGTAAGCTCACCACAATAATTGGATCTTGAGCCTAACCATTTTCCATCAGTATATCGGTCAACTCGCTTAATGATGTTTTGCTGAAGTCCCAATCTTCAGTTGGAGCCAGGTCAATTGTCTGACTTGGTCCATGCTCGGTAAGCCGGGGGAAAAATGCGGTCTTCAAACCGCAAACGGCTGCAGCTTCGAGATCAGAATTGTGAGCAGCAACCATGAGGGTGCATTGAGGCTCGCAGCCCAACGCTGCGGCAGATTTCAAATAGGTCTGGCTTGCTGGCTTGTAATCCTGCGCTATGTCAGCGCCAACGATTGCATCCCATTGCAATCCTCCAAATCTGGCGAGCCTCGTCATCAATGCGATCGATCCGTTGGAGCAGGGGGCGATGATGAATTTCTGCCGCAGCAGTTCCAGACTGTCCTTCGTATCCGGCCACAGAGGAATTTTTTCCCAGCCGCGATTCAATTGCATTTTTTCTACTTCATTGAAAACGTCCTCCAACTCAAATTTGGCCAAGACGATTTCCAGATTCTCGAGGTGAAGTGTGTCGAGCGGAATATAGTCGCGATTGCC
>JBPCWJ010000089.1:0-7974 GCA_051009635.1 Rhizobiaceae bacterium | reverse complement strand
ATATTGATCTGCCTTCTCCGCGCAATCTGGCCGAACTAGCTTCCGCGACCGTGCCCAAGCGGCAGGAACTATTGATGCGCCTCAATCAGGCGCCGGATGCGACCATGCACCTGGTGGATATGCGTGCTGACCTGCTTTCGCGGATAAGGCATGACAGGGAGTTGGAACTGGCCGACCGTGAGTTCGTCCAGCTCTTTACATCATGGTTTAATCGCGGATTTCTGGAACTGCGAAATATTGACTGGCATACGTCCGCTTCCATCCTGGAGAAGATCATTCGCTACGAGGCCGTGCACGGGATGTCCGGATGGGAAGACCTGCGTGAGCGGATAGACCCGGAAGACAGGCTTATTTATGGCTTCTTCCATCCAAGACTGGGAGATGAGCCGCTAATCTTTGTCGAAGTTGCCCTGATGGAAAATATGCCGTCTTCAATTGCCGATGTACTGGATTCGGGTCGTGAAAGCGCTGGAGATAATGCGAGTACGGCAATATTTTACTCCATATCCAATTGCCAGAAGGGGTTGCTTGGTATTCCGCTGGGTAATTTCCTGATCAAGCAGGTCGTACAGGACCTTCAAAGGAATTACCCCGGTTTAAAGGAATTTGCGACGCTTTCTCCGGTGCCTGGATTTGCCAAATGGCTTCAGGAGGCGCGCGCAGGCCAAGGCGAAATCAAGTTACCGGAAGAGGTATTGGCTGCGCTTGATGAGGCCGGTAATAGCGAGTGGTGGGTCAATGACATATTGTCCCGCAATCTGGAACGCCAGCTTGTGCCTGCCATGGCCTGGTATTTGTGTGACCAGAAAGATGATGAGGGCCGGCCTGCCGATCCTGTTGCCAGATTTCATCTGGGAAATGGAGCCAAGCTCGAAAGGATCAATTGGGCGGGCGACATATCAACAAGCAGATTGCAGGCTTCGCTTGGCATTATGGTCAACTATCGCTACCAACTAGACGAGATTGAGCGAAATCACGAGAAATTTGCCAATTCCAGGACTGTCGTAGCTTCGCCAAGTGTCAAGCAAAGCGCCAAAACCTTCCGGAATCAGGTAAAAAAGGCAGATATTGCGAGGAAACGTGAAGGAGCTGGTAGTTCCGATGCTCCAATCGAGGATATGCCTGCCTGACGGTAGCTATGTGAGACGTTTTTGGGACGACCATGGAAGAACAAAAAACCAAAACCACATCGGCCGATATTGAACTGAAGGAAACCGCTTTAGCTGGCGAAGGTGAAGTTGTTGCCGGTCAGGGGTCCATGACCAGCAAGGCCTATGCCCGTTTACGATCGGACATTATGTCGGGCGTTCTGACCCCCGGCCGGAAGTTGAAGATCGAGGAGTTGAGGCAGATTTACGATGTCGGCACCAGCCCCATTCGTGAGGCCTTGAGCCTGCTCACCTCCGACCATTTTGTCGAACGGATCGACCAGCGGGGTTTCCGGGTAGCGAAAATCAGCGTCCAGGAATTTAATGAATTGCTGATGACGCGGTGCTGGCTGGAGGAACGGGCGTTGCGTGAGTCGATCCTCAAGGGTGACAATGGCTGGGAAGAGCAGGTGGTATTGTCTGCATACCGGCTCTCGCGGGTGCCTCACTTTGAGCCAGGTGAAGATTTCGTTTCCAATCCGGAATGGGAAGAGCGCCACAAGCATTTTCATGCAACGCTCATTTCAGCGTGCGGTTCATCCATCATGTTGAAGTTCTGTGATCAGCTATATGACCAGAACGTCCGCTACAGGCAATTGTCGGGCACCAAAGCCTATCCGTCGCGTGATATCAGTGCCGAACATGGCGCAATTTGTGATGCGGCGCTTGCACGTGATGCTGATCTCGCCGCCGAGCTTCTCGTTGCGCATTATTCAAGAACCGGCAAGTTCCTTCAGGATGAACTACAAGGCTGAATGCCTTATTCAGCGATCAGAACGAAATCAAAATCGACAGTGTAGTAGGGGTCGCTGACACCATCGGGATTGACCAATCCTGCCGGAATTCCCCTTGTGCCGCGCTGCTCCTGATATTCCATGATCAATTGCTCGCGCACGCCGAAAACCGCATCCTCATCGAGATAGGGGTCATCATTGGGAAACACCTCGGTAACCAGTGTTCTGTAGCCCGGCGCGGTTATGATGAAGTGAAGGTGGGAGGGCCGCCAGGGGTGACGCCCTGTTGCATGCAACAGTTCTCCGACCGGCCCGTCATCAGGTACGGTATAGGGTGCGGGGCGGACAGTGGCGAACATGTAGCGGCCATCATCACCTGCCGCCATATGGGCACGGAGATTATAATCGGCCTGTCCGGGATCCTGATTGGAATAAAGGCCGTTATCTGCGGTTTGCCAGATCTCCAGTTCGGCATTCTTGATGGGGGTGCCGTCGAGATTTTGAACAATGCCCGAAACGATGACTGTAGCGCCTTCATTAGCTCCCTTGAGATCGCCGCCAACCGGCAGATCGGGAGCGCCAAGAATATGAAACGGACCCAATACGCTGGATGGTGTACCCTTGGGCGGAGAATTGATCATGTCAACCAGGGATGAAAGACCAAGAACATCAGATAGCAGAACGAATTCACTGCGCTCTGGTGTCGAAATCTCGCCGGCCTTGGTCAGTATCTCGATACCCTTGCGCCACTCGTCGTGGTTCAGGCCGGTTTCCCTGGTGAAGTCATGCAAATGGCCCGCCAGTTTCTCGAGTATGAACTTCAGGCGCGGACTGGTATCGGGCCCGCAATAATCAAGGAAAGCCTTGGTGATAGTTTCCTGATCGACAGAGCGCATGATCTAACTCCTAATGAATAATGCCGGTAGACAGTACCGGGTAACGGATCAAGACGATTAAAACCAACAGCATTACCGCCGCAAAGGGCAGTGCGCCGAGGAAGACGTCCTTCAAGCTAATTTCGGGGTCATTGAGCGTCGCCTTGATAACAAAACAGGATATTCCCAGGGGCGGGGTCAACAAGCCAATTTCGGCGCCAATGACTGTAACAATTCCAAACCAGACGAGGCTGTGACCCATATTCTCAATCAAGGTGATAAATAGTGGCACAACGATAAGAATGATGGAAGCTGTATCCAGCAAGGTTCCGAGAAACAGCATCAGGATCACATAGATCACCATTATGCCGAAGAAGCCGAAATTGTAATGGGCGAGCAGGGCGTTTAGTTCGTTTGGCAGCCCGGCAAATCCGAGCATCCGGCTGTAAAGGGAAGCCATGGTGATAAGGAACAATATGGAGGCTGTAATATAACCGGTGTCGATTGCCGTCTGCCACAGGCCGGCCCAGGTGATTTTCTTGCGCAAAAGCGCAATCAGCAGGGCTACCAGCGCCCCGGCGGCGCCAGCCTCAACCGGCGTAAGCCATCCGGTATAGATGCCACCAAGCACGATAACGATCAGGGAGATAATGGGGATAGTCTTGTCAGCGATCTCCAAATAGCTCATCGCATCTTCATCGCTTTGTTTCGTTGCTGTTCCGATGAAGGATGGCCAGAATCGGCCCATCAACAGAATTGTGATGATATAGGCTGCCGTCAGAAACAGACCCGGTATGATCCCGGCAACGAACATCTCACCGACGGATTGTTCGGCCACAAAAGAATAGATGATCAGCATGGCACTGGGCGGAATGATCATCCCCAATACCGATGAGCCTGCCACAACACCAACCGCAAATCGCGGATTGTAGTTGAAGCGGCGCATTTCGGGCACTGAAATCCGGGTAAAGACCGAGGCTGAGGCAATTGAGGAACCTGTTACAGCGGCAAACACTGCATTTGCCCCGACAGTTGCCATGCCAATTCCGCCGGTTACCTTTCTGAACCCGCGGTTCATCACGGCATAGATATCTGTTCCCAACCCAGCCCTCGATACCAGCAAGCCCATTACGGTGAACAAGGGAATTGTCGCGAATTCATACTCGGTAACGCCGTCTCCGACGGCCACTTTCAAGAAGTTGAAAGCAAGAACGGATTTTCCACTGATCAGCCAGATCGAGATGAATGAGACAAGGCCAAGCGCCACGGGAATGTACATTCCCAGGTAAATCAATAGCACAATGGCAATGACAGAAGCCGTTCCAATTTCAACGGGAGACATGGCACCTACCTGCAGCTGGGTTCAAGTTCATGCAGTCTCACCTTCATCATTGGTTGACGTTGGCTTGTTTCCAAAAAACACCTTGAATGCAAAAAGGACGGCAGATAGCGCGACGCCAAACAATATTGCCAATTTTGCCGGCCACCACGGTGCAGTGAAAATTCCGGGTGTACCAAAGTAATCGCACCTTGCCATGGCATCGCCAAAATCCACGAAAAAATTGCCGGTGGGTTCGGGACCAAATTCAGGCGGGGTGAAAAAATGACAGCTCTCAAAGGCTTCGAAAAATTCCGGCCACATCGCCCAGGTAATCAGCGCCATAAAGATACATGCAATCGCATCGATGATCCTTCTGGCAAAATTGGCAAGTCTTGGATTACCTGCGCCTGCATAGGAAAGAAACCCGTCTGAGCGGGTCAGCCGGTCGCCATGAACCACATTTGGCAATTGCAGGAAGACAATCAGAACCAGAGAGAAGATGACCACTTCCACGACGCCTCTGAATGGAGCGTGGAAAATGCCCCGGGCAACGACATCGACATTCATGATTGCCACAAGAAGGAACAACACCGTTGTTCCAATCATGTTGGAAAAGGTGGCAAGGCGGACAGCCAGTTTTCTGACACGAAGAAGTAAATCGCGCATATCGACTTTCCGCCGCCCCGCCGGATTTTTGCTAGTTGGACAGTTCGCCGGCCCAATCGCGAACCGGTGTCATGCCAGCATCTTTCAGTTTTCCCATATAGGAAGTCAGCATGTCGGAACCGGGCGCACCTGATTCATCCAGTTTCTTGGCCCAATCAACAGCAATGTTAGGCATGGAATTTGCCCATTCTGCCCGTTCTTCATCAGAAAGTACGACAACTTCACCGCCGCCTGCCTTATAGGCTTCAATGGATTCAGATGCCCGGTCCATCGCAACACCAGCGACGTGATCGCGATATTCAACGGCCACTTTCTGCAGCACTTCCTTGACCTCATCGGGCAGCTTGTCCCAGACGTCCTTGTTGACGGTAACGGTCTTGGAGTTTACCGCACCAAGATCAACCTTGAGCATGTAGGGAGCAACTTCAGCAATCTTGAATGTCTTGGCTGCTTCCGGCCACAACATGGCTGCATCCACAACACCGGTCTGGATCATGTTGAAGAAATTCGGCAATCCGCCGCGAACACCCGCTGTACCATCAATACCTTCAAGGTAACGCAGGTTGTAACCAGCTCCGGCAACCTTCTTGCCTTCAAGATCCTTCAGCGAATTAATCGGTGTCTTGGAGAATACCTGATAGGTGTCGAGAACCACACCGGTTGCCAGGTAGACCTGGTTTTCGGCAGCAAGTTCAGCCGCCATTTGCGGATATTCCTTGGCAATTTCATCGACCGCCTTGGCTACAATGCGTGCGTCCGGTGCAACAAAAGGTGTTACTGCCGAAATGCCCTGGCTGGGAAGTTTGGAATTGTGGAAGATGGTTGTAACAATTCCGATATCGCCCAATCCCAGCTTGATGCCATCCAGCACGCCGCGAGGCTTGACGATAGTGCCACCATAGGCTTCCTGCCAGTCAATCTTGTAGTTGCCGGTCTTTTCCAGCTCTTCGTTTACCCGTGGAATAAAGAAATTTGAGAATTCCTTTACCCACATTGCACGGTCTGGATAGCCGTCAATTGCTATCATTTTGATGGTCTCGGTGGCACCGGCGGGCAAGACAGCCGATGTTGTGCCAAGCCCTGCAGCAAGGGATGCTGCAAGTAGAACCCGGCGTGTAACCTTGTTGATCATGACATTTCCTCCCATTCAATCGCCAGTCAGCCAATCCTGACCTGTTCAGGCGGGTTTACAGTTCCAGTTTTCTTCAATTGTTGTTCCGGCATAGCGGAACAATTTCGAGAGTGGGCAATATTTCGCCACTTCCGATGCGACGCGATCGAGTTCATCCTGGCTGGCACTGCCATCAGCTTCAACCGTCAGCCGAATAGACTGAAATGGAACTTCAATCTCTTCGGCAAGCGTCACACCACGGCGGTCAAATTCACAGACAGCCGAGATGTCGAGATGTCCAATATCTATGCCCAGGCTTTCGGCGCATTTGTGGCCGATCACATTCGTGCACCCGACAAGGGCGGCAAGTGCCGTGTCGGTTGGTGTCGGGCCAGTATTGGTGCCGCCACGTTCAACAGGCTCGTCAATCGCGAATTCAAGATCGCGAACCGAAATGTTTGATAGCGAATGGCTGGGACAATTAGCCGATGCGCGTAGTTTGACGGATGTTTTTGGCTTCAGGGTTACCATTTGTCTCTTTCAGCGATCAGGCGAAACTGCAAACATCTTCAAAGTCGAAACGGGGCAGGCGCTGGAAGAGCGCGCTTTCATCGGCATATCCCAGGTTGCAGAGAAAATTGGATTTAAGGGTTGTTCCTGCAAAGAATTCCTTGTCGACAATCTCGTTGGAAAAACCTGACATGGCACCAACATCCAGTCCGATTGCCCTTGCAGCGATCATCAGATAGGCGCCTTGAAGTGTCGAGTTTCTGAAGGCTGTCACCTCAGCATGATCAGGCTTGTCGGAGAAATGGCCGCGACGATCCTCATGGGGGAAGAGACGCAGCATTTCCTTCCAGAATTCCGGGTCATAGGCAACAATCGCCGTTACCGGAGCGTGGAGCATTTTGGGGACATTCTTTGGCTTTAGCGCCTTTGAGAGCCGTTCCTTGCCTTCCTTTGAGCGAACAAATACAAATCGGGCCGGGCATGAATTCATGCTCGTCGAGCCCACTCGTAAATCCTGTGAATCTGTTCATCAGTGACCGGCTTGTCCAACCATGCATAGTGGGATCGCGCGCCGGTCAGGATCAAGTCGAGGGAATCGACATCAAGTTTCGTAAGCCGGGACCGCAAGTCACGTACATTCTTCTGCGCTTCGGCCCGTAACTGCTCGAGATTTTGCTCCTCGGGAGCGTGCACATTCATTCGAGAAACCCCTCGATCCATGTTCCCGGCCTGATACAACGGGCCGAACTTCATAAATTTACCGCCCGCAAGTCCTCATTTGCGATTGGAAATCGCAAAGGGGCGTCATCGGGTTTTTATGAAAATACCCATATTTATAGCTATCAGTCAATAAATATCGATTTTTTTATTTTCGATTTTGCAAAGCTGTGCTTAATTGTGTGACGAGAATATCAGCAGGAGATTGGATAATGCCGTCATGGTCGGAATACAGGGAAATCGCTCGTGGCCGCGGTGCGCTTGCCCTTGAGCTTTTTATCGTTGAATCCACGCCGATAGCATCACCAGAGGAAATGCAGAATATTCTTCCCCGCCATCTTGCCTATCAAAAAGAAGTGGAAGCGGCGGGCAAACTCTTTCTGGCCGGACCGGTTTCAGATGCTTCAGCGAAAAATATGAGCGGCGGCGGTATGATCATCTACCGGGCATCCTCGATTGAAGAAGCGCGGAAGATTGCAGAAGAAGATCCGATGCACAAGGAAGGCGGGCGTAAATTCACTGTACGTGCCTGGCTTGTAAATGAGGGGTCGCTCTCATTTAACATTACGTTGTCTGATCAGCGTGTTCAGCCGGAATAAGCAATTCAGTTTGTATTAGGTTCAGGACTCATTAAATTACACGAAATGGCGCCCGATATGCCGAGAAATACAAGGAAATGCTTAAAGAGCGGGCTGGTGCCCCGGTCAAAAGCTTTGACGCTGGAGTTCGACGTCAGATCGATCGTCCTTCGGATAGGGCCAATTTGCACGGGCTGCTACCTCGTAAATGCTTGAAAACCGAATGGTTTCCTGCGCATCTACTTCTTGTATCCGTACAAATTTGCGCCTGCCATTTTGCGCAATTTAATGAGTCCTGACTCTTGAGCGCATCC